>JBEKOZ010000253.1:0-7041 GCA_049521275.1 Bryobacteraceae bacterium
CGCCATCGACCTCAGCCCGACCGCACTGTTCGCTCCCGTCATCACCAGGATGCCGCCGGGAAATTCCTTCGCGAGCATCGTATTTCCGGAGTCGCGGGAGCGCGGATCGCTCACCAGTTCCCTAAGCACGGAGCTTTCCTCAATCAGTGGATCGATGCGTTGCTTCGAATTTCGCTTTGCCATTTCGACAGTCGGCGAGACTGAGAGCATCGGGCCGGGCGCCTGGTGGACGACATACCCGATCCAGAGCTGGCGTTCCAAGCCATGGATTTCTACGACCCACTCAGTCCCCGCGTGTCAACTACGAGGTCGCCGCGAATGTTCGGGTCCCCAACCGAATCGCCCCGCCACCTCGCCGAAAGCGCCATCGGTTGCTGTTAACCACAAGGGGGCCTCGAATTTTTGGCCCCCCGGACGAAATCGCCAGAAACCATCATCAATAGCGCGCAGCGATGCTAACCAAATCGCGGGTGTTCCAGCCAGATCATGCATCGGTCGAGTCCGACCACGCGCCAGAGAATATTCTACGCAACAGTGCCGGTGAATTCTCCGTTTGTAATCAATGACGTGCTTGCGCCGGTCGGCGTTGAAGCTCCCGCTTGGAGGATCGCAGCGCTTGCAACGGGGTGCATATGATTTCGGCGATTCGGTTGGGGACCCAAACAACCGGGCCACCCTGGCGTAAACACACGTTGGAATATTGCTCGGCCGTCCGATAACCGGATTGAACGAGGATCGTTTCCATTCACGATGCGGCGGTCGTGCTCAAATCCTCGCCTTATTTGACGAAGATCGTCAGGTTTGGCTGACTCTTCCGGCCGAACTCGATATCCTCTGGGGTGTCGCTGCTGTTCCGCAGGCTGGCTCTTCCCAAGGGAGCGAGTCTGCACTCCCTGCGCCATAGCCACGGCTCCCACCTGGTAGCCGATGGCGTGCCGCTGCCAGTGGTATCGGAACGGCTGGGGCACTCTTCCATCCGAACAACGGTAGATGTGTATACGCACGCGCTCCGCGGCCAAGACGATGACGCGGCCCGACGCTGGGACGAGTTTCAGCGGAGGGGAACGAGTGACGGCCTCGAAAGAAAAGTCCACTAAAGATCCGCGAACCCGTCGTTCGGTATCCCCGATGTTGGGCATTATCGGCCACTTGAACATTACCTCGGCGTGGGGGTGACATTAAGCAGGGGTTACCACTACCGGACGTGTCGCGTGTAGAGGTCATCACATTGCGGCCAGGCATTCCGCGAGCCCGACCCGGCTCAGACCGTGGCCAGGCACCACGTCGCCGTGCCCTACTTGGAGCATAATGAGATTCATCCAGCATGGACGCCGAGCGAATGCGCGCACAACTCGAACGGATTTTGGCCAGCGCCCCTTTTGCGGATGCAGAGCGCGCCCGTCGTTTCCTGCGCTTTGTGGTAGAGCGCGCGCTGGAGGGGCGTAGCGGCGAGATCAAGGAGTCTGTCATCGCAGTCGAAGTTTTGGGCCGGAACACTTCATTTGATCCGAAGTCCGACCCGATCGTTCGAGTCGAGGCCGGACGCTTGCGAGACCGCCTCAGCTCTTATTACGAGGGCGAAGGAGAAGTGGACTCCGTTTTGATCTCTCTGCCGAAGGGCAGGTACGTGCCTGAATTCTCGGAGCGGCGGTTGTCCGCGGCGCCAAAGAGAACCGCGGTCCTGCGCCTTTCCATTTTGCCGCCTGAAAACGCCTCTTTCGAGTCCTTTGCAGTATCACCGGACGGCCGCAAGCTCGCCTTCACAGTCTTCTTGAACGGGAAATTGATGCTCTGGGTGCGAGCGCTGGATTCGCTGGAGGCAAAGCCTCTGGCCGGAACCGAATTCGCATCCAACCCATTCTGGTCGCCGGACAGCCGGTCGATTGGTTTCTTCACTCCATCAAAGCTGAAGACTATCGACGTTGCAGGAGGACCTGCCCGGGATGTCGCCGATGTTGTGGTGGGACGGGGAGGCGCCTGGAGTCCGGAGGACGTCATCGTTTTCTGCCCCCGGCCCATCGGCATTCTGCACCAGGTTGCGGCGGCGGGTGGCATGCCCCAGCCTGTGACTTCGCTCGATGTTGCGCGCGCCGAGGCCGCACATGCTTTTCCTCAGTTCCTACCCGGCGGCCGCCACTTCTTGTACCTTGCGGCTAGTTCTCGCCCCGGCGAGTCTTCCATTCGTGTCGGCTCGCTGGATTCAACCCCCTCCAAGGTGCTTCTGAACGCCGATACGAGCGCGGCCTACGCCCCAGTATTGCGCGGACACTCAGCCTCTCTGTTGTTCGTGCATGATGGCGCTCTCATGGCGCAGCCGTTCGACACGCGGCGCATGGAACTGAGCGGAGAAGGAACGGTTGTTGTCCCGGAAGTCCGCTACCAGCGCTGGCACCAAGCAAGGTTCTCCGTATCTGACAACGGCGTTCTCCTGTATCACGGCGGCCGCGCCGGGAATCACCAGTTCGCCTGGTTCGATCGACAAGGCCGGCAGCTGGCAGAAGTCGGCCCGCGTAACGATTACCTTTCGTTTCGCCTTTCGCCCGATGAGAGGCACGTGGTTGTTAACAGGTTGGATGACCCCGACACGGTCTTTCCCACGATCTGGGTGATGGACTTGTTGCGCGAAGGTGCGGTATTCCGTTTTACCGACACTGGTCTTGCGAAGGGCGAATTCACTCACGCCTGGTCTCCAGATAGCCGCGAAATCCTTTTTAGCAGAGGTGACGATCGGGGTATGCGCCTCCTGCGTCAGGCGTTGAACGGTGGAACGGCGAGGATTGTCATCGACACGGAGGGTCCGAAATTCCCGAGCGACTGGTCTTCCGACGGACAGGTCATCGCGTATGGTTCGCAGTGGCCTGATTACCGTTACATGCATATCTGGATCGTGGCGGTCAGAGCTTCCGAGCATCAACATACGGCGCGTCCGTTTTTGCAACATTCCCATGGCGAATACAGTGCACACTTCTCACCCGCAATTGAGGGGGAACCACCGCATTGGCTCGCTTACATGTCCAATGAAACCGGACGCTACGAAGTGTATGTTCGTGATTTTCCCACCGGTAATTACAAGTGGCAAATCTCGAACCAGGGCGGTTTGCACCCACAGTGGCGCAGCGACGGGCGGGAGCTCTTCTATGTGACCTTGGACGGAACGCTAATGGCGGTCGCTGTGACTCCGGGCCCGACCTTCGAATTCGGTGCTCCGCAACGGCTTTTCGAGACCGGTCTTATCTACCTGCCGCAGTACAAGATTTGGATGGACCAGTATGCTGTATCACGGGACGGCCAACGATTTCTCCTCAACCGCCGTGTGGCGGAAGGCGCCGCGGGCGCGATCACCGCGGTTATTCCCTGGTAGTACTCCGCGATCTATGAATTCATGACGTACGCGCATGAAAGATACGCCTAGGTAACCCCAAAGTACTCCCACTCCGTGGGTTTCCATTGCATTCTCAAGAAGTGCCAGAAGACAACCCGCGCACAACAGGAGACTTGGTTATGAAACGCACCACCGCGGCAAACACGTTCGCAGCGGAATCCGGCCGCTTATCTTCGGGAACCTGCTGCGTCGTGGGCGGTGGCCCAGCCGGAATGATGCTGGGGTACCTATTGGCGCGCGCCGGAATCGAGGTTCTGGTCCTAGAGAAGCACGCTGACTTTCTGCGTGACTTTCGCGGCGACACGGTCCATCCTTCGACGCTCGAAGTGATGTTCGAGCTCGGTGTGCTCGATGAATTTCTAAAACGGTCGCATCAAAAGCAAGTTCACCAAGTCCGCGCTCGGATTGGGCGGGACGAAATCTTGTTGGGCGATTTTTCCCTCCTCTCGACGCACTGCCGCTTCATGGTGATGATGCCACAGTGGGAATTTCTTGATTTCCTTGCAGAGCAGGCGCGACGCTATCCCACGTTCCACCTCAGAATGGAGACCGAGGTCACGGGGCTGATCGAAGAGAATGGGCGAATCGTCGGCATCCGTGGCAAGGCTCCGGCTGGTCCTGTGGAAGTGCGCGCGGACCTGGTGGTGGGCGCCGATGGACGCCATTCCGCGGTCCGAGACTGCTCCGGCTTGCCGGTTGAGGATTTGGGAGCTCCCACCGACGTACTGTGGATGCGGTTGTCCAAGCACGCGAGCGACCCGGAGTTGTTCTTTTACGCAGATCGCGGCAAGGCCCTGTTCCTGACCGACCGTGGAGACTATTGGCAATGCGGTATACCGGCTCCAAAAGCCGCCGTGGCGGAGATGCAGGCAAAAGGCATCGAAGCCTTTCGCGCGGACATTGTCGAACTCGCGCCCTTCCTTCAAGATCGCGTGGGGGAGCTCCGCGATTGGAACGACTTGAAACTGTTGACCGTCACAGTGAATCGCATGCGGCGTTGGCATCGTCCGGGTTTTGTGTGCATCGGCGATGCGGCTCACGCCATGTCTCCTGTGGGGGGCGTCGGGATCAATCTTGCCATTCAGGACGCCGTCGCGGCGGCCAATATACTGGCGGGACCCCTTGGCGAAGGCGCTGTAAGCGCCGACGATCTTGCCAAAATCCAGCGCCGCCGTTCCTTCCCCACCCGGCTCACGCAGAGCGTGCAGGCGCTGATACAGAAACGAATCGCCGGGCATGGCCTCGGCAGCCCGAAACCAACTCGCCTCCCGTGGATTGTCCGGCTCCTGGAACGTACCACCCTTCCGTGCCGGCTTCGCAACCGCGTCATTCCGGTAGGAATTCGCCCGGAGCACGTGAAGACACCCGACGTCTCGAACCGCTCCGTCACGCACAATCCGAAAATGTGAGCAATTCAAAGCTGTATAAAACCTTCGTAACGCCGTAGTGTAGAGCAACGCCGCTCGATTAAAACCAAACGGCGAGGAAGTTGGCCGGAATCAACGGGAAGTCCGCCGATTCAATACTGTCGCTGGGACTCGGCGGCACAGCCCTCACTGCACGCGCCCCTTCTGCTGTGGCTCTCCGTTCGCCGGCCGATTCTGGAACTCCTCCCACTTCTTCGCGGCCTCGTCGTCCTGACCGTGGATCATACGCGAATAGATCTCCTGGGTCGTGCGGATGGACCCATGCCCCAGCCGAGCGGACACCGCCGGCAGCGGGACACCACTCGCCAGCAGGTGCGACGTGTGAGTATGGCGCAGCGAGTGCAAACTCGCTCCCTTCGGCAGCTTGAGCCGCCGGAAAAGCAGCACAGTGCCCAGAAAGTTTGATCCGCGGGTCTGAGTGGTTTCCTCCGAGGGGCAGTCCCAATGTGCCTGCCGGATGCTGGCCGACTTCGCGATACTCATCCGTCCAACTTCCTCGAACGCCGTTCTTCGACCAAAACCCCGCTTTCTCCAGCGAAACCAGCCGCTTCTCAGCGGCGGCGACATTCGGCCAAGCGCCTTGATTCAGCGTCGATCACTGGGTCTCATAAATCCTGCAAGCCCGTGAGATGATAACTGAGATGCAGCGTCTTAGAAGAGCCTGGCTGATCCAGTGTGCGGCGGCGTTGGCAGCGCTCATGTCAGAACCACGGATTTACGCTCAAGATAAGCGGAGCACAGCGTCCTCGTTTGAGATCGAGGAAACTACCATCGATCAAGTACACGCTGCCTACAAAGCGAGACGATTGACCGCGCACCAACTCACGCAAGCCTACCTGGACCGTATCCGCGCCTATGATCAGCAAGGGCCCAAGATTAACGCGATTATTACTCTGAACCCAAGGGCCTTGGAAGAAGCTGACAAGTTGGACGATCAGTTTAGAAGGTCGGGCTTCATTGGCCCGCTTCACGGGATTCCCGTTCTGGTGAAGGATGAAATTGATACGGCCGGGATGCCCACGACCTTGGGCAGCCTCGTGTTCAAAGACTACCGGCCGCCTCTCGATGCGTTCGTGGTGGCCCGACTGAAAAAGGCGGGCGCTATCATCTTGGGGAAAACCACGCTCAGTGAGTTTGCCGCCGGGGATACCTATAGCTCGCTGTTCGGCGCGACCCGAAACCCATATGATCTGGAGCGGACTGTGGGAGGCTCCTCTGGTGGTTCCGGTGCGGCCGTCGCCGCGAATTTTTCAACGGTCGCTCTGGGCGAAGAGACAGTTTCTTCGATCCGCCGTCCGGGAGCTTGGAACGAAATCACTGCCATGCGCCCCACAGCCGGACTTGTTAGTCGCACAGGAATGTACGATGGCTATCCCTCCGAAGCCGCCTCGATGGGCCCCATGGCCCGCACAGTGACCGATTTGGCCAAACTGCTGGATGCCATGGTTGGCTATGACCCGGAAGACCCGCAAACCGCGCTTGGCGACGGGCACACGCTCGGGAGCTATGCCAGTTCCCTCGATACGGCCGGATTGAAGGGAGCACGCATCGGCATCCTTCGCGAGTCGATCGGATTCAACTCTGAGCCCGGTTCCGCCGATTTCCAAAAGGTTGATGCGGCGTTTGAGACCAATATTGCCGAACTCAAGGCGGCAGGCGCCGTACTCGTCGACCCGGTGACGATTCCCAATCTGAAGGAGTTGCTGGCCAAGCGCGCCGCCGATGTTCCCACTGCCGATGAAGCCCTCCGTCTATGGCTGGCGCGCAATCCGGCTTCGCCCATCAAGAGTCGTGCGGATATCCAAAACTCGCCGGACGTCGGCCGGATTTTCCCGCCCTCGCGGGCCGAACAATGGAAGAGGCCGGCCAACCCTCCAGACCTGGCAAAGTGGGGAGAGTACCTTGCGGCCCGCCAGCGATTGCTGATCAACCTGTTGAAGGTAATGGCCGACAACAAGCTGGATGCCATCGTCTACAAGTCCGTAGAACACCAGCCGACGTTTATTAAAGATGGGATGAACCCGCCGTACATTACCCAAAAGGGCGTCCCCACTCTCAACACCTTCCTCGTCTATGTGCCGGCGATTACCGTGCCCTCCGGGTTCACCTCCGATAATCTTCCCGTCGGCATCACCTTCATGGGTCGGCCATACAACGATGCAGAGATGGTCAAACTAGCGTATTCGTACGAGCAATCCACGCATCATCGAAAACCTCCCAAAACAACACCGC
>JBEKOZ010000254.1:0-7034 GCA_049521275.1 Bryobacteraceae bacterium
AGCACCGTGCCCAGCGGACTGTTGCCCGCGGCGACCAGCACCATGCGCTTCGGGTTCATCGGATTGGTGGCGGCAAACAGCAGCGCGTCATTTTCGGAGGCGTGATCCTTGCCCGCCATCTGGAACACCACCCCGTCGTAATCGAGCGCCAGAGGCTTCGCCCAAGCCGCCAGCGCCGAGTTGGTCTCCGGCCGCCCGACGAACAGCACGTCGTGATCGGCAAGCTCGCGCTCCGGCACCTCGAAATCCTTGTAAATGCGCACCGCGCTTTCAAACCGGTCGAGGAACTGCTTCTGCCACTGCTCCGCCGCGTAACGGTTGGCTCCCGCCTCCGTGAGCGTGCCGTAAACGATGATCGCCGAGCGCAGCCGGCGCCCCAGGTCGCTCGCGGTATAGAGCGGTCCCTCGCGATGATCCGGCAATCCCGTTTCATTCAGCCATTTCGCGAAGAGCGCCTGTTGCGCCGGTCCGGCGGCGGCCACGAAATCGGCTGCATGCACGGTTTTGGTGGTGTTCTTGTCGAAGAAATCTTTCATCAGCGCGTAGAACGCGTCATCGCCCATCGCGCTGCGCAGTGCGTCGAGCAGCAAGGCCCCCTTCGCCTCGGCTAGCGTGTGCCAGTTCGAAGACATCGTCGACGCGGCGATCTTCGAAAGCGGCTGCTCACCTTCGAGCGCCGCCGCACGATACCGCGCCCGGATCGCTTCGAGTTGCTTAACCATTTCCTTTGCGCCGGCCACCCTGTGATACTCCGTCGCGCCAGCCGTCAGCCACACATCGGCATCCGACGCCGGCAAAATCCAGCCTTTCCACAGTTTGTCGTTCGCAGGCGATCCTGCGCCGTGATCGCCGCCTTCACCACCTGCCGCCTGCTCGGCAATCGCCGAGGCCTTCGGCGCGCCGTCGAGCAACATCGAGATCGCATCGGCCGGATGCCCCTGGAACAAACGATAGCCCGACGAATACAGGCCGTTGTTGGCCGCGAACTCCTCTTTCTGCCAGGGCGACGGCACCCACTCGCGCTGATTCGGTTTGCCGAACAGAGCCCACATCATCATGCGCTTCGCCATTTCGGACGACGCAATTTTCGCGTCCATGGTGGTCGAGCTCACCAGAGGCGCGGTACGAAACGCAAGCGCGGCGAAGCCCTCATCGATCTTGCCCTTGTACTGCTGATACATCTCCTGCCATTTCACGTCGCGCGAGCCGGGCACGAACGGCAGATCTTCCGGCGCGCCGTGCGGATCGGGCGCATACTCCAGGCGGACATTCAGATCTTTGGCGTTGTTGCAGCCCCAATAAAATCCTTCCGTCCCGCCGAACCATTCGTTCTTCGCGCTGCTGTACAGCTTCGTCTTATACGTGCCCAGTTCCAGCATGGCGATCTCATTGGTCCGCGCATCGCCGACAATCCACTCATTCGTGTAGAGCCCGTTATTCTGAGTCGACAGCAGCTCCACCACCTTGGCGACGCTATCCCCGTACTGGATCGCCTTGCGCGCGCGATAAGCCACCGGCGTCCCTTCCCGGTTGAATGGACTTTGTTCGATAGTCGTCTCCGTCAGCACCACGCCGACGTCGTTTTGATACCAGTCGGTGCCGCTCTGAATGCCTCCCGGATAGCTCTGCATCAGCACGCGATGCCCCTGGGTCGGCACGATATCGAGCATGATGTTGGTCTGCTCGGCCAGCGTCAGAGGCCACATCGTGACGTGCGCGATCACCATTTTTCCATCGCGCGTGGCTTTGCCGGTGGCGGCGAACGCGCTGCATCGAGCCGTAACCGGAACATCGGTCTTCGACGGGTCGTACCGCGGCTTCCTCAGGTTCAGACCTTCGAGACCGCTCGGCGTCATGGGCATCGCCGCGTTCAACTCGCCCAGCTCCGTGATCGTGTTCAACGTCACCACGTCCACCAGGTCGATGGTCCGCCCGTTGACCTTCGCGCCGGCCGACGCCGCGCCATCGGCGATCCCTTTCATCTCCGTCAGAATTTCTTTATCGAAGCCGCGCAGGAACAGCGCATTCGCCACCGTGCGCCCGTTATCCCACGCGGTCTTCTTCGATTTCGAATCCAGCTGCGCCGCGCACCGGTCTATGTACTGCTCAATCTCGCGCGCCAGCAAATAGCCATGTTGATAGCCGCGTTCGTAAGGCTCGCCCTCGACGTGCACATAGAGCCACCCTCCTCGCGGATAGCGATAGGCCGGCCCGAACGTCCGCAGCGAGGCTTTTTGCGGCAGCACGCCCGACTGCGCGACTTCTTCGATCGAGATCCCCTCGAACCACGCCTTGCCAGTGAAGGCGCCGCCGCCCGCGACGTTCAGCACCACCTGGTCGTCCCCCCGCGTCGCCGTGAAACGCAGGCTGACGCGCGTCCACCCCCGGGTCCCTCCCAGCGAATCGCTGTGCACGTCGAACGGCATCGAAGCCATGCCGATCGATGCGCCCGTCGCGATCGGCGACCGGTCTGTATCGCGCACGTCCAGCTTATCCGTCCGCATCCAGCCCGACAGTTCGTAGCTCTTGCCCACGGTCAACGTGACCGGCGTCGATTGCACGTACGCATCCGCGCCGTTCGGCTCTACCCGAAGTGACGCGTGCCCATCGCGCTGAACCTGATTGTCCGGCGTGGCGATCCCACGCTGGGCTTCCCAATGTTTGGCGTTCGCATCAAAAGACGCCTGATAAAGAGGCGCGGCCAGCACGGCCGAAACCGAGAGCAGTCCAAGGGCAAACTTTCGCATGATTCATTGTAATGTCAAACCGCCCGGCAATTTCTCAAAACTGAAAGACCAGTACCTGTAGGACGAACAGTCGGCATCCAAAATCACATCCGCGCCCTATTCTGAACATGACATGGAAGTTCTGGAACAACTGCTGCCCTACTTGTTTAAGCCGGGCGCAATCGTCCTCACGCTGTTGGCGTGTTTGTTTTTGACTACAGCGATCCTTCGAAGCTACCGGCTCCCGCAATGTTTTTCCTGCGGAGCCATGAAGGTGAGACTATCCCGTCCCCGCGGATTCCAGGATTCGCTCGCCGGCCTTTTTCTGATCCGGCCCCATCGCTGCGAAGGTTGCCGCCAGAGGTTCTATGCCATGCGCCTTTTTACGCCCATACCATTGAAGGCTCGTCGGCGTCGTGGAGTTGCCGTCGTGTTCCGGATTCGGAACGGCGGCGTCCGGCTTGTCGCGATCCGGCGCGTCGATCTGCACCCGGTGCTGCGGCCCGAGCCGAAGCTTGTGCATGACACCGCAAACATGATGCCGCAAACGTAAAAAGCCGGGCCCCATCCCGGCGGCCCGGCCATCTTGTTCAAACTGTAAGCTTCTTACGCGCACCCAACAGGTTCAGGCAACCTGCTGCGTTTTATATCGTCCCAGCATCTCGTTCATCTGGTCTTTTAAACGCAGCTTTACCTTCTTCAAGCGTTGCTCCTCAACCTGTTCCTCATCGGTCAGGTGCGGCTTCGCTTCCAGCGCCTCCAGCTCCTTATGGTACTGGCAGTGCTTAGACGCAAGCGTGCGGAACTCCTCGCTTGTCGCCATCAGGTGCGCCTTCAATTCGTCTTGATTAATCTCCATCAACGGCTCTCCTTTGTAAGGGAAATGCCACGCCGAGTCTGTTTGGTTGGATTGAATCGGGCTCGGTGGGTAGTTGTCTGTCAACATTCTGCACACGGCACAGCCGGTCACCGATGGCCAACTATGCATCATGACGATATCATGAAAAAACCCTCATGACAATAGCCGCTTCATCAGGATCGTGGTAATAATTCTCCCGTCGTCCCGTAGGTAGAAACCCTAATGTTTTGTAGAGATTAACGGCGGCAGCGTTCGATTCCCGGACTTCCAGGAACCACCACCCCGGCGCGGTGGTAAGTACTGTTTCGACCAGAATCCGGCCGATCCCTGCGCGCCGCAAGCCTGGCTCGACCGCCACATTCAGGATTTCCCTTTCGTCCGGCGCCGTTGCCCGCGTCACGATAAATCCGCCCAGCCGCCCGCCCACCACCGCCACCAGACAATCGTATTCGAGAGGCGCCCACTGGGACGCCTCGGGCGACACTTCTTGGATCGCCCGAATCGCCGCCAGATCATCCACCGTAGCCCCGCGAACCTCCACCGCATTCCCCGTCATTTCCCGGATCAGCGCCCTTTGCCGTCGCCCGATCGACCGCCAATCGAACCGTCTCTCGACCAAACTCCGCCCGCCCGCTGCGATCTTCGCCCGCAGCGGCGCATCCTCCAGCAGCCTGCGGATCCCGTCCGCAAAAGCCGCCGGCGTGTCCGCGATCCAGATGTTGACCCCATGCTCCGCCCCCAACCCCGCGCAGCCCGACGGCGTCGAAACCACCGCCCGCCCCATGGCCATCGCTTCCAGCACCTTCACGTTGGTTCCCGCCGATTCGAGCGTCGGCACGACCACGACATTCGCCTCGTGATACAGCGGCCGCACATCCGCCACGAATTCGAGAATCCGAAAGGTTCCCGCCGGCCGTAGCGTCCCCGTGCGATTGGTCCAGTGCACCCACGGGTCCGGTCCCGCGACCACCGTCAGTTCGACGCCGGGCGCCAGCGGCAGAATCTCCTCGGTCAAATAACGAAACGCCTCGATATTTGGAAAATGGCGAAAGGAGCCGATAAACAGCGCCTTCCTTCCCGCCCATTCTTCCTGCGGCGAGAATCGAGCCACATCCACGCCGTTCTCGATCACCCGCCCACTCCCTAACAGCTCGCGATCCTTCTCCGACATCACCACCACGCTTTGAAACTCCTTCACCGCGCGCGTTTCAAAGCGATGCCAGCGCCACCAGTCCCACCACGCACCGATGGTCGGCTTGCGCGCCCGAATCTGCGCGTACAAATCGAAGGTCACATCGTGCTCGACGAGAACATCTCCGCCGTACGGAGCCAGGTAGGTATACTCCACCTGCGCCACGTCCGTCTCCCGCGCCTTCCACAGCGCCAGCATCGCGGGCGATTCGTACTCCCGCACCTCCGGCGGCTCGATCGTCGACCACCGCGGCTCGCGATACCGCGGCTTCTCCACCAAGTACACCCGCGTGCAAAACTCCAGCACCGCGCCCGGCATGATCAGCGGACCCTCCGTGAACGCGTAAAGGATCACGTCGAACTCGCGCGCCGTCTCGCGCAGCAGGTTGAACATCCGCACCGCGCCGCCGTGCGACAAAGGATACGGGAAATAGGGCGTCAGCACCGCGATACTCTTGCGCTTCGGATTCCGGATGCGCCCTTCCATCCTCCGGTGTCCCTCCGGCCGCACCGTCTCTTTGTTGAAAGGCCGCAGGAAAATCCGGTCGAGCGGCACGCCGCGCAGAAACAGCCACGACGCAATCGACAGCCTCAAATGATGACGTTCGAGCCGCTTGTTGTACGCGAGAATCTTCCGCGGCGCAAGCAGCCACGCCGCCGCGGGAACCGGCATCAGCGTCAAAATCAGCGCGATGCGATATTTCCGGAATCGCGCCCGCAGCGCCCAATACGAATCACTCTTGCGCGCCTCGAGCACCCGCCGCCCCGGCTCCAGCCGCCGGATCTCCGCGACCATGGCGTCCGAAAGCGCCTCGTCGCCGGACCGCAGGCAAACCACCACCGCCTCGGGATCTTTCCCCAGCAACCCGAACACCCACCGCTTCAACCGATCCTTCATTTTCTTCCGGGTGGCGCGAGCTTCAGCTTGCAGCCTCGGCTTCAGCCGAGGTCTTCGTTGTCGCCTGCAAAATCCCCACCCCCACCAGCGGCAGTGCCGACATCGTGACGCACACCGCGCGGAATCCGAAATGACTCACCATCCCCCCGATCACCGGCGACGCGAACGCTTGCAATAAGCCATAAGCGGACGTCAATACAGCAACCCCAAACGCCGCCCGCCGTGGACCGAACAGGTCGATCGGCAACGCGTAAAGATTCACCGAAATGCATACCGACCAGAAGAAGCTCATGCTCACCGCCACCGCGGCGAGCCCGCGCGTAGGCATGAACGGAATCGCCGCGGTTACCAGCAAGAACGCCGCACTCAACCACGAAGCTCTCAGCCGCGCCGTTACCACCTCGGTCCCTCCGCGAATCGACCGGTACGTCAGCCAGCCGCCGAAAAACCCACCCAATCCCCCGGAGATCGGAGGCATCCACGCGAAGTGCGCGTTCGCCTCTTCCCCCGTCATGTTCCAGTCGCGCACGAAATAAATGGTGGTCCAGTTGGTCCACAACGTGTACAGCGACATGATGAATACGGTCCCAAATGCCAACCCCCAAACTCTTCTATCGCGCAGCAACTCTGCGAGCGTCGCCGCTCCCGCTTCCGCCGGTGCCATTTCCTTCGCCGGCTTCTTTTTTGCCACGAATAACCACAATGGCACCCACACCAACCCCAGTGCGCCGCATAAGAAGAACGACGATTGCCATCCATAACGGGGCGTCAGCACGGCCACGACCAGCGGAGCCAGCGTGAGCCCCAAACTGATGCCAACTTGATTCATCGCCGTCCCGAACGCCCTCTCGCTCGGCTCCAGATACATCGCGTTCGCCTTGCCGAACAACGGAAGCCCGGCCGCCGCCGTGACTCCAAACGCAGTGCGAATTCCCAGCAGCCCGCGAAAGCCCACAGCCAGACCGGTAGCCGCTCCCATAGAGGAGAACGCCGCCACCGCGATCACCGCGCCTAGATTCAAGCCCACCCGGTCGATGAATAACCCCGCCAGCGGCGCCGTCAGCGCGTAGGCCAGTGAAAACGCCGACAGGATCCAACCATACTGCGTGTGGTTGAAATGAAAATTGGCCTCGAGCGTCGGAGCCAGGGCCGGAATCAGGCTCCGGTCCAGGTAATTCAACATCGAAGCGAAAAGAAAAATGCCGATCGCAATCCACCGCAGCGGAATCCAAGTCATCAGGGGAACTCTACCACCAGCACGTCTCCCAGCGTTCCCAGCTTCGCGTCTGGCTTCGCTTCATAGGTCAACCGGATCTTACGCGCAGGCTTCGAGACCCCGCATCCGAACTTCGCCTCGTTA
>JBEKOZ010000255.1:0-7031 GCA_049521275.1 Bryobacteraceae bacterium
CTGACGCACTGCAACGCGGGCGCGCTGGCGACGGCGGGATATGGCACCGCGCTGGGAGTGATCCGCGCGGCGGCGGAGGCGGGGAAAAAGATCGACGTGTTCGCCGACGAGACGCGGCCGTTTCTACAAGGCGCGCGGTTGACGGCGTGGGAACTGCAACAGGACGGGATCGAGACCACGCTCATCACCGACAACATGGCGGGACATTTCCTGCACTCGGGCCGTATCGGCTGTGTGGTGGTGGGCGCGGACCGCATCGCGGCCAATGGCGATGTGGCGAACAAGATCGGCACCTATTCGCTGGCGGTGCTGGCGAAGGAAAACAATGTCCCGTTCTATGTGGCCGCGCCGGTCTCGACCTTCGATCTGACGCTCGCGTCCGGCGATTTGATTCCCATCGAGCAAAGGGCGTCTGAGGAAGTGACCCACGTGTTCGGAGTCGCGGTGGCGCCCGAAAACATCGCGGTGGAGAATCCGGCGTTCGATGTGACGCCCGCGCGCTATGTGACGGCGATCATTTCGGAACGCGGAGTGGCGCGCGCGCCCTATGAAGAATCGCTGCGCCGTCTCGCGGAGACTCAGGCATGAAGATGCGTTCCGCCTCGATATTGTTGCTGGCCTCGCTCGCGGTCGCGGCTACGCCGGAGTATACGTACAAAGTGGTCCATGTATATCCGCACGACCGGACTTCTTTCACCGAAGGGCTGGAGTATCGCGGCGGATTCCTTTACGAGAGCACCGGTGAGGTGGGCCATTCGGTGCTGCGCAAGATGAAGCTCGAAACGGGCGAGGTGGTCCAGGAAATCAAGCTCGCGCCGCATCTGTTTGGCGAAGGGATCACGATTCTCAATCAGCAGATCGTGCAGCTCACTTATCAAACGCAGCTCGGGTTCGTCTACGACCTGGCTTCGATGAAGCAGACGCGCACCTTCATTTACGAAGGGGAAGGCTGGAGCCTGACCAACGACGGCAACCGGATTTTCATGGACGACGGCTCGGCGCAGATCCGGGTGTGGGACGCCGCGACGCTGCGCGAAAAACGCCGGTTCACGGTGCATGACGACAACGGGCCGGTCGAGCAGGTGAACGAGCTCGAATGGGTAGAAGGCGAAATTTACGCGAATGTCTGGCAGACCGACCAGATGCTGCGCATTTCGCCCGTGGACGGAAAGGTGCTGGGCCGCGTGAATCTTTCCGGCCTGCTGAAGGATGCCGATCGCAACCCGCGGGTGGATGTGCTGAACGGGATCGCCTACGATGCGGCCGGCAAGCGGCTCTTTGTCACGGGGAAATGGTGGCCGAAGTTATTTGAAATTCAGCTTGTGCCGAAAAAGACGAAATGATACCTTGGCCAGATGCTTAAGTTTTCAGTGGCGCTCGTGGGCGCCGCACTCCTCATGAACGGCCAGAGCCTCTCCGGACGAAGGGCGCCGAGTTTCGATCTGCCCGATTCGAAGCTTGCGCCACACGACATTCTGGATGCGCGGGGCCATTGGCTGCTGCTCGATTTCATGAAGACCGATTGTCCGCATTGCAAGGAGTTGTCGAAAAAACTGGAGGGCGTGAAGGGACGCTACGGCGCGAAAGTCGAGGTTTGGGCGATCGTGGTCACGCCTCCGGAAAATCAGACGACGGTGGCAAAATACATCGCGGAAGTGAAAATGTCGTCCCCGATTTTATTCGATTACGGGCAGGCGGCCGTCAACTATTTCAAGGCAACGCCGAAGATGCAGTCCTTCGACACGCCGCATCTGTTCGCCATCGACGCGAACGGAATGATCGTTCGCGATTGGGGCTTGGCGGGCTTGGAAGCGCCGGGGTTCCTCGCGGAGCTTGAGCAATTACTCAAGAAGTAGAGGTGTTTCGCATGCGGTTGTTCCTCGCGTTCGCCGGGCTCTTGCTCGCAGGCACGCCGAACGTCGAAGAACTGCATCGGGCGGCGCGCGCGGGCGATTTGAAACAGGTGGAATCGCTGATTGAGAGCGGCACGCCGGTCAACGGGCGCGATTCGCTGGGCGGGACCGCGCTGCACGACGCCGCTTGGGCGGGCGAAGTGGAGATCGTCGAGTACCTGGTTCGCGCCGGCGCCGACGTGAACGCGCGCCATCTGGAAGGACAATCCACGCCGCTCGACTACGCGGTGCTGATGAATCGCTTCGAGGTGGTCGAGGTTCTGCTGGCGCATGGAGCTGAAGTGAATCGACCCGAGGTGAATCGGCCGGGCCTGACGGCTCTGCATCTGGCGGCGAGACGCGGCGAGACGCGCATCGCGCAGCTGCTGATCGCGCGCGGAGCGAACGTGAATGCCCGCGACGACGGAGGGTCCACGCCCATGGAGGAAGCGGCGTGGCGGGGGGAAACCGCCATCGTCACGCTGCTGATCGCCAAGGGAGGCGACGCCGAGGGCGCCAATCCGCGCAACGGCGTCACGCCGCTGCATGCCGCCGCCGTGAAGGGGAACACCGACGTGGCCGCGCTGCTGCTGGCGGCGGGCGCGAAGATCGACGCGCACGATAAGGACGGAGCGACGCCGCTCGACGACGCGTTGCATTACCGCCAGGTCCGCATGGTGGATCTGCTGATCGAAAAGGGCGCGAAGCTCGAAACCGCGCGGGCGCTGCACGACGCGGTGATGCACGGCCAGGCCGATGTGGTGGCCCTGCTGCTGGACCGGATCGGGCCGCCGCGCGCGGGCACTTTGCTGCATGACGCCGCGCTCAAGGGTAACGTGGCGATCGTGGAACTGCTCATCGCGCACCAGGCCGACGTGAACGCCCGCAATCCGGAGGGCGCGACCGCTCTGCACGATGCGGCCCTGGCAGGCAATTCCAAGGTCGCTGAGGTTCTGTTGAACCACGGAGCGGAGATCGACGCCAGGGATCATGGCGCGCAGACGCCTTTAGAGCGAGCCGCGTCGTGGGGACGCCGCGAAGTGGTGGAATTGTTGCTGGAACGCGGCGCCGATCCGGCATTAAAGGATAACAACGGCAAGACCGCGCTCGATCTGGCCGTCGCCAATGGCCAGAACGACGTGATCCCCCTATTAATGAGAAGGCCTTAGTCTGCCGATGAAACCGGTGTGCAGGCAGAGCAGATTTCACCCGAACTGGCCGATGCGGCGGACGTATTAAGCGACCAGTTAAGGGTCCATCTTCATCGCTTGGCGGTGTTGCTGGAGCCTTATACCGACAAAATCGACCGCAGATTTCTGAACCGGCTCCGGCAGCTCGAGTTTGAGCCGAAGCAGCGCCAGGCGCTGGCGGCGATCACTCCCGGTGCCGCCGCGCGGATTCTTTCGCTCGGGCAGCCGCCGCTCAAATTCATCGAACAGGTGGAGTACAACGGGCGAAGGCTCGCCAAGATGAATTTACCGCCGAGCGCGATCCTGGAGGCGCTCGAAGAGTACGACCAGATTCTTTCTCCGGTGCTCGAAACCCTCAATCCGGATGAAAACTCCAATTTCCAATGGGTCCGCGAGCAACTGCATTTTTGCGTGATCCTTACGCTGAACAACGCGTATTATCAGGTCCGCGAAGCCGAGACGCAGGCCTTTTACGAGCTGTTCCGCGTGGAGCTCGAGTCGCGCAATCTGGACGAACTGCTGCGGCGATTTCTCGATTCGCTGGTGCACGTGTGCCGCGCCGACGCCGGCCGCCTGTACCTGCTGAACGACGAGTCGACCGCGTGGGTTCTCAAAGCGGGCACGCCGAAGGCAGCCGAAGTTTCGGTGCCGAACCAGCCTGGCCTGACCAAGAAGCTTTCGAAACCAAGGCATCTGACAGGCGACGGCTTGAGCTCCACGGTGCTGCTCGACAACACCTGGCATAAGCGGTTTGGTTCCTGCTGGTCCATCCCGCTGGCGACCGACGGGCGCACGGCCGGCGTCATGCAGTTTGGCTTCTCCAAGTATTACGAGTGGCTGCCGCGCGAACAGGAACTGCTGGCGGCCGCCGCCGAGCGATGCCTGATGGCCGCCGAGAAAGCCCGGCTCATGGAAGACCTGGCGCAGCGCGAAGAACAGGTGCGCCGCCTCGCCGAACATATGTTGCACGTGGAGGAGATGGAGCGGCGCCGCATCTCCCGCGAACTTCACGATGAAGCGGGCCAGAGCCTTCTCTGCATCCGCTTGCAGATCGAATTGATTGAGCAGGCGCTGCCCGAAAGCGAAGGCGAAATGCGGGGCAAGCTGCGGGAGGCCCGGGACTTGACCGAGCGCACCATTCTCGAAATGCGCCGCTTGATCGCCGCGCTGAGCCCG
The DNA here is from genome assembly GCA_049521275.1 of Bryobacteraceae bacterium. GTDB lineage: Bacteria > Acidobacteriota > Terriglobia > Bryobacterales > Bryobacteraceae > Palsa-187. The sequence continues at coordinate 4,259 of JBEKOZ010000255.1, forward strand.
GCGGTACTGGAACAACTGGGGTTAGGAGCCGCGCTCCGGCAACTGGTGAACCGCTTTCAGAGGCTGCAAACATGCCGCGTCAGGCTTCAGCTATCGAAGATGGGCGTGCTGCCGCAGCAACTGGAAATCATTTCCTATCGATTGGTGCAGGAATGCTTCAATAACATCGGCAAACACTCTTCGGCCACCAGTGTAAACATTTCGCTGGCATCCGCCGATGGAAGGCTGAGGCTGATTGTCGAAGATAACGGCGTCGGCTTCAACGTGCAGGAGGCAATGGCTAAACGGGAATCGTTCGGCCTGTCCGGCATGCGGGAGAGAGTCGCGCTGTTGGGCGGCGAGTTTTTCGTGGAAAGCAGGATGGAAGGCACAAAAAAGGGTACAAAGATTTCCATAGAACTGCCGATAGCAAAACAGAGGCAAATCACCTTAGCGTGAGCCCCTCGGAGAGAAGTCAGGCAAAAACGATATGGCGAAGATTCGAATCATGCTCGCGGACGATCACACGCTGTTCCGCCAGGGAATCCGGACCCTCATTTCGGCCGAAACCGACATGGAAGTGGTGGGGGAAGCGTCCAATGGCGGCGATGCCGTCGATAAGGCCAACGAAGGGCGTCCGGACGTGGTGCTGATGGACATCGGCATGCCTGGCCTCAGCAGCTTCGAAGCGACACGGCAAATCAAGAAAAACCGCCCTGAAACCAAGGTTCTTTTTCTCACCATGTACGACGACGAGGACTATCTGGTCGAAGGCATGGAAGTGGGCGCCAGCGGGTACGTATTGAAGGACAGCCCCAGCCAGCAGCTGGTGGCGGCGGTGCGCGACGTGTGCCGCGGCGGCAGCTATCTCAGCCCACGCATGCTGTCGCAGCTGGTCGACGATTTCCGCAGCCGCATCAAGTCCGCGAACCGCCTGCCGCGATTTGCCACGCTAACCACCCGCGAACGCGAAGTACTAAAGATGCTAGCCGAAGGCAATTCAGTGAAAGAAATCGCGTGTGATCTGAACCTGAGCGTGAAAACGGTGGAGGCGCACAAGTTTAATTTGATGCGCAAACTCGACATTCACAATAAAGCGCAGCTGGTGCAGTACGCGATCCAGAAAAAAATCATCAAGATCCCAAATCTGGTGTAACGCCTCTCCTTCTTTCCGAGCCGCGACCGCAGGGAGCGGTTTCCCCTGAACCGCCATGCGTCAGCATGCGGACCGCCGATAAAATGGTCGCTTGCCCCAAACCAAACCCCGCATCGTCCTCCTGGTCGGCCTCCCCGGCTCCGGAAAATCCACCTGGGCCGAAGGCAAACCCGGCGTCCTCTCGAGCGACGCGCTGCGCGAGCTCCTCGCGGACGATCCTGACAACCAAAACATTCATGCCCGCGTATTTCGCGTCCTGCGCGACCTGCTGAAGCATCGCCTGGCGCTGAAGCGTCCGGTCACCTATGTGGACGCGACCAACCTCACGCCCTATGAGCGCCGCCCCTACGTCAAGCTGGCGAATCTGCACGACGCCGAAATCGAGGCCGTCTTTTTCGACGTTCCCACCGCCAAATGCATCCGGCGCAACCACAACAGAAAGCGCCGCGTTCCCCAGGAAGTCATCCAAAAGATGGCGGAACGGCTGGTGCCGCCGGACCTGAAGGAAGGATTTTCACGAGTTTACCGGCCGTCGTCATACCGGGAGTGATAGAATCGAGTCGCCAGGAGGCAAATCATGTTTCGTCTGGACGCCGATCGCCCGGTCGAGTTTTGCGACGGGTTACGCAGGCGCGATTTTCTGCACGCCGGGTCGCTCGCCGCCCTCGGGCTGAGCCTGACGGACTGGTTCGCGTTGCGCGCATCTGGCGCTACGGCATCCAACGACACCAACTGCATCCTCTTGATGCTGATCGGCGGCCCGTCGCAGCTCGATACCTTCGACATGAAGCCGAACGCTCCGGTCGAGATCCGCGGCCCCTACAAGCCGATCAAGACGAACGTCCCGGGGATCGAAATTTCTGAAAACTTTCCGCGCACCGCCAGGCATGCCGACAAATTTTCGCTGGTCCGCAGCGTCTATCACACGGCGGCGGCGGTTCACGATACCGGCCACCAGATGATGCAGACGGGCCGCCTGTTTCAGGGCGGCGTCGAGCATCCTCACTATGGCTGCGTGCTCTCGAAGCTCAAGGGACCGAATGGCGACGTGCCCGCGCACGTGCTGCTGCCGCGTCCCATCGGCAACACCGGCGGGAACATGCCGCACGGGCAGTCGGCGGGATATCTCGGCAAAGGGTTCGATCCGTTCGTGTTGAATGCCGATCCCTCGGATCCGAACTTCAAAGTGCCGGACATGCTTCCGCCGGATTATCTGACCGCGCTGCGCGTGGACCGCCGCCGCGATTGGCGGGAGATGATCGACAAGTCCGTGAGCGAATTCGAAACCTCTCAAGACGCCCGCCTGCTGGATTCGACCTTCCATCAGGCCTACACCTTGATGTCGTCCGCCAAAGCGCGCGCAGCCTTCGAGCTGTATCGCGAGCCCGAGAAAATCCGCGAAAAGTACGGCATGAATCGCTTCGGCCAAAGCTGTCTTCTCGCTCGGCGGCTGATTGAGGCGGGCGTGCGCTTCGTCACCGTCAACATGTTCGAGACCGTGTTTGACGAAATTACCTGGGACATTCACGGGTCGAAGCCATTCAGTCCGATCAGTTGCTATCGCGATCTCGTGGGGCCGATGTTCGATATGGCCTATTCGTCGCTGCTCGAAGAGCTGAGCGAACGCGGCCTCCTGTC
>JBEKOZ010000256.1:0-7030 GCA_049521275.1 Bryobacteraceae bacterium
TGGAAGCGGTCGTCGAGATCGTAGACGGTGTGAAAAATCGCGTCGGCGTCTTCGATTTCGACGATGGGGCGGTCGGGGAAAACGCGGTGCATGGATTCCGCGAAAACGTCCCACTCAATGGTGCCGTGAAAATCGTCAGCCATGAAGAAGCCGCCGCGCAGGCAGTAGTCGCGCAGTTTGGCGGCCTGCTCGTTGGTGATGCCCCATTCGCCCACCTGGACGGCGTAGAGCCACGGCCAGTTGTACGCCTCGTCGCCGTCGTCGAGGTTGACAATCTGTTCGACAGAGCGGGAATGGACGCGCGACAGGCGGCGGACGGCGGTCAGGAAATGGCGGTCGGCGGCGGGGAAATCCTGGCTCCAGAGGGAAATTCCGGTGTGCCAATCGAGATCGCGGTACTTATAGCCGTTGTTCCAGCCGGGCGGATACATCAGGCGGGCGAAGGCGAACTCGGTTTTCTCCTGATAATCGGGAGGCAGCGGATAGGTCTCGTGTTCGATGCCCGGATATTGCTTGAAAGGCTGCTGGAAGGCGTAGACTGTCGCGATCAGGAACAAGCCGCCGGCCAATCGCCACGCCCTCATGAAGTGCCTGTCTGAAGAATATCACCGAACCGCTGTATACTTTTCTCTATGCTAAAAACCGCATTCGTGCTTTTGCTGGCTTCCTGCGCTTTTGGACAGAACAAAGTCACTGCCGAGAAAGAGGCGTCGATCAAGGCCGACCTCGCCGGGCAGATCGACGGGATGAAGAAACAGGCGCAGGTGATGGTGGACAGCGTCTTCAGCTTCGGTGAACTGGGGATGCAGGAGTTTGAGACGTCGAAGTTTCTGTCGGGAATTCTGGAAAAAGAAGGCTTCAAGGTGGAGCGCGGCGTGGCGGGGATTCCGACGGCGTGGGTAGCGTCGTGGGGATCGGGGAAGCCGGTGATCTCGCTCGGCTCGGACATCGACGATATTCCGCAGGCGTCGCAGAAGCCGGGGGTGGGGTGGCACGATCCGATGATCGAGGGCGCGCCGGGGCATGGCGAGGGTCACAATTCGGGTGTACCGCTTAATATTGTCGCGGCTCTGGCGGTGAAAAAAATCATGGAGCGGGAGCACCTGAAGGGCACCATTCGCCTGTGGCCTGGCGTGGCGGAAGAAGAGGTCGCGACCAAGGCGTATTTCGTGAAGGCGGGGCTGTTCAAGGACGTCGATGTTTGCCTGTTCGTGCACGTCGGGTCGAATTTCGGGGTTGGGTATGGGGGCAGCCAGAATCAGAACGGGCTGGTGTCGGTCGAATATAATTTCAAGGGCGAGAGCGCCCACGCGGCCGGCGCGCCTTGGCGCGGGAAGAGCGCCCTCGACGCGGTGGAACTGATGGACGTCGGCTGGAATTTCCGGCGCGAGCATCTGCGGTTAGCCACGCGGCTGCATTACGTGATCACCAATGGAGGCGATCAGCCGAACGTGGTGCCGCCGACGGCCGCCGTCTGGTATTACTATCGCGAAGCCGACTACGAACACATCATGAGGCTGTGGGAGATCGGCACGAACATGGCGAAGGCCGGGGCGCTCATGACGGACACGACCTATACGGAGAGGCTGCTGGGCAGCGCGTGGCCGGGGCATTTCAATAAGGCGATCGCCGAGGACATGTACGCGAACATTACCAAGGTCGGGCTGCCGACGTGGTCGGACGCGGATCAACAGCTCGCCAAGGGGTTGCAGACGGAGCTGAAGGTCAAGGTGAACGGATTGCCGACGAAGATCCCTCCGCTGCGCGCGCCGCGCGAGGCTCCGGCCGGCGGTGAGGACGAAATGTTCGGGCAGAATCAGCCGACCGGCGGCGGGTCCGACGACATCGGCGATATTTCCTGGAATGTGCCGACCGTGGTGCTGATGTATCCGTCGAATATTCCGGGCGGGCCTGGTCACAACTGGGCCAACGGAGTGGCGATGGCGACGCCGATCGCGCACAAAGGCGTGGTGGCGGGAGCGAAGGTGCAGGCGCTGACGATGCTCGACCTGCTGCTGCATCAGGAGATCGTCGATAAGGCGTGGGATTATTTCAACAACGTGCAGACCAAGACCGAGAAATATAAGAGCTTCATTCGCGACGGGGACGTGCCGGCGATCTGGCTGAACAAAGGGATCATGGAAAAGTATCGGCCGCAGATGAAGACTATGTATTACGATCCGTCGAAGTACGATACTTACCTGGAGCAGCTGGGGATTAAGTATCCGACGGTGCGGGAGACTCCGAAGTAAGAGATTTCACGCAGAGACGCAGAGGACGCAGAGATTTTTCTTTTGTGTTCTCCGCGTCCTCTGCGTTCTCTCTCGTGAACCTAAATTTTCTTGATATTTACGCCGCCGTTGGTGGTTTCGACGTGGACTGTCGGGCCGCCGGAGCCCAGGTCGGTGACCAGCTTCTTGCTCAGATCGCTGATGTTCCCGTGGACCGTCATCTCGAAGTTGGCGTTGAGATGGCCGTTCACTGTTGCGGTCTCGAAATGCGCCGAGTAATTTTGCGGCATGGAGACATTGACGCCCCCATTGGTGGTGCGGGCGTCGAGTTTGGCGCCGTCCCAATGAGTGCCGGTCAAGGTGACGTTCAGGCCGCCGTTCTCGGTGTGGCCCTCGACGTCGCCCGCCAGGTTCTTCAAATTGACGCCGCCGTTCATCGCGTCGAACTGGATGCTGCCACGCACGTCGGCGATGGAGATGCCGCCGTTGTGGGTCTTGAGCGAAAGATCGGCACTGCGCGGCACGAAGACTTCGTAACTTACTGACCAGCTCTGGTTCTCACTCATTTCCGGACCGGACGCGCTAATTTGTCCAGCCGACCAATTCACGACTACCTGTGAAGCGAGGCTTTTCGCCGTCGCGTCATCCACGCCGTGGGTTTCCACCTTGGAGCGCACCAGCACGGACCCGCTGTCCCATCCCTTGATCGAGACGCCGCCGTTTACTCCGCCGTCAACCGTGAGCTTGCCGCCATAGGCGATGGTCTGCTCGCGCATTTCGCAGGAAGTGGCGAGGCGATTCTGGTTATTGTTGCTGTCGCAGGCGAGCGACTTGGTTTGCGCGAAGGCCGTCGCCGCCGCGAGTGTGATCAAAAGCAATTTCATAGGATCTCCTGTGGGGTTTTTTGTTATGGTGACGAGAGTGGAACCTTTGCATGCAGTCGAGGTGCGCGTTCTGGGAGCGCTCATTGAAAAAGATATCACCACGCCAGAGTATTACCCTCTGACCGTGAATTCGTTACAAAATGCGTGCAATCAAAAGTCGAGCCGCGATCCGGTGGTGCAGTTTGACGAGCAAACCGTCGAGCAGGCGCTGGAACTGCTTAAAAACAAACATCTTGTGGTTCGGATCAGCGGGGCGGGGCATCGAGTCGAGAAGTTCGGCCACCGGATGGGCGAGACGCTCAACCTCGGGCGGCGGGAAATGGCGCTGCTCTGCGTGCTGATGCTGCGGGGTCCGCAAACCGTCGGCGAACTAAGGGGGCGGACCGAGCGGATGCACGATTTCGCCGATCTTGAAGAGGTCGAAAGGGTGCTGGAGACGCTGGAAAAGAGCGCGCTGGTGGCGAGGGCGTCGCGGGGGCGGTGGGTGCAGTTACTCGGCGGGGTGGTGGAGGTCGAGGATAGTCAGCCGGCTGCCGTCGCGCGGACGCCGCTCGAAGAAAGAGTGACGAGTCTCGAACGCGAGATTGAACGGCTGAAGCAGCAGCTCCAGGAAAAGCTCGGCGAGAGCTTCGACTGATGGCGGCTGAGGGCCGGACCAGGGGGTCCGGCGCGGACGAGGGCGTCCGCCCTACAAGAGGATCGTATGGACAATAAAGATAAGCGGCGTGTCAAGGTTCGACGAGTGGACGAGTGCGCTTCGCTGCACGAGCTTTTTACGCACTGCTTCCCGGCCTTCGGCGGCGCGTTTTTGCGGCGCATTTACACGATTCTCGATCATGCGGTTGGCATGGGCTGTCCGATGACGCTGGCGATTGCGGGTCCGGTGACGGTGTCCGGGCAGCATCAGGCGTGGCTGATTCCTCTGCTCGAAACCGGATGGGTGGCGTATCTTTCGACCACCGATGCGGTGTGTTATCACGACGGGCACCGCAGCCTGGATGGGCGCGCGGATCCGATTTTCGAGACTCCCATCTGGGGCGATGACGGGGCCCTGCGCGAGGAACGGACCATTCGCGTCACCGATATGGCGTTCGACGAAGACGTGCTGCTCGATCAGGACCGCTTCCTGAGCGCGGTGTTGCTGCGCCCCGAGTTTCAGCACAAGATGACGGGAACGGAGCTGCGCAACCGTCTCGGCCAGTTTTTCGCGGCGCAGGAGAAGGCCAATGGCGTCGAGGAGGGGCTGCTCGCTACTTGCCATCGGCTGGCGATTCCCATTTTCGTGGGCGCGCCGGGCGACGGCAGCGTGTTTCTCAATTCCATGAAGCTGTGGGCGATGAAGAAGGCGGGCCTCCTGGATTCATACAGCTTCGATTTGGATCTGCATGCGGAGATTTATGAAGCCTGCGCATATCACCGTTGGGGGCTTTTTGAGCAGGAGCCGAATGCTCTGGCGACGCTGATGCTCGGCGGGGGCGTGCCGAAGAATTACAACTTGCAGCCGGAGCCCGCGCTGGGGCAGATCCTGGGCATTCCGAACGTGCGCGGCTACAATTTCGACGTGCAGATTGTGAGCTCGCCGGTGACCGATGGATCGCTGTCGTCGTGTCTTCCGGGCGAGGCGGTGACTTGGGGGAAGGTCGATAAGGACACTTATTTAGAGGCGACCGAGAGCATGCAGGCAGACTATTCGACGGTGATGCCGTTTATCGTCGCGGCGCTGTTGGAGAATCGGAAAAGATATGAGCAGCGCGCGGCGGAGGTCGGCTCAGATCAGTTATATAAGGAAGAGCCGAAGGCTCGGGGATATCTGCGGGCGCGGTCGGGATACCGGCTGTTTGAGAATCGGGAAGAACTGACACGGCGGCTGAATGAGGATGTGAAGGGGAACGGGGAGTGGCTGCTGGGGACGCTCAAGTATCCGCTGGCGGGTCGGCGCTGAAAAGGCCTCATTGGCCGCCGATGAACGCGGATTCAAATCTGCGTTTATCAGCGTTGATCAGCGGCCAATCTCGTTTTTTCTGTTAAGCTCCCAGATACTCGACGTGGACGTACGTGCCCAGGCGCACGTTGTAGGCCAGATACCAGCCGACGTGGTCCGGGTCGTCGTAAATTACGATCGAATCGCTATCCCACAGCCAGCCCGCGCACAGGCCCACTTCGAAGGGGGCGACGCTCCAAAACCAGCCGTTGAAGCCGAAGCGCGCCGGGCCGCCGCCGCCGAGGTGCCATACGTGGTCCTTGCCAAAGCCGCCGGTGAAGTGTCCGTGGGCCCACGGGTGGTCCATTTTCAGGCGGGCATCGTTCGGTCCGGTATCGTGGCCGACCCATTTGTCGCCCTTCGCATCCACGTGCGGAGCGTTGGGATGTCCGTCTTTTTCGTTGTAGTGGGCCTGAGCGCCTTCCTTCGGCGTACCCGAACCTTTTTTGACCGGCGCGGGACCCTTCGCAGGGATGTGGCCGCCGCCGACTTCGGGTTTCTTCTGTGCGAACGCGGGAACCGTCAGCAACACGGCTGCCGCGAATAATCCAATCGTTTTCTTCATATCGATCTCCAATTTCACCTTATCATCTTAATCTCGTAGGACGTCAAGTTGTCCTGATCTCTCAGATACAGACGGCCGTCGGATATTACCAGCGGCGACCAGGATGGCAGCGAGCCCTTTTGATACTCGAATCGTGAGACTTCTCTGTAAGCGTTGCGATCCGCCTCGATCAGACCGACCATGCCGTCCTCACCGAGCGCGTAGAGATGCTTGTCGGCATATGTGACCGAGCCCTTACCGACGCTGCGATTTCTCCACAACTGCTTGCCGGTGTTGAAATCCATCGCCACCAGATTGCTGTTCGAGTAGCCGTACAGCGTGCCGTCCACCAGCACGGAGCTCGAATAGTGATTCATCATGTCGCGATTGAAGTAAATTTCCTGCATTCCCTTGGGGTTCAGCTTGAGGAGCGCGCAGCCGGTGTCGTAGGCGCTCGAAAGAAACACCTCTCCGTCGTGATAAATCGGCGTCGCGATGTTGGCCACGTTATTGGCCACTTTGCCGTAACGCCAGAGCAGCTCGCCGGTCGATTCCTGGACGCCGAACGCGGACAGGCCGCTGAGCGCGATCACTTGTTTCGAGCCGTTCACGTCGGCAAGAATCGCCGAGGAGTATCCGGCGTAGTCGTCTCCGGTTTTCCATTGCACTTCGCCGGTGCGCTTGTCGAGCGACACCAGCGACGCGCCGCGTCCGCCGGGCAGGACAATCACGCGGTCGCCATCGACCAGGGGCGATTCGCTATAGCCCCAGTGCGGGATGGTGGCGCCGAACTTCTTCAGCGAGTCGACCTGCCAGACGATTTTCCCGGTGGCCGCGTCCAGGCACACGACGACACCTTCGCCGGTCATCGCATAGATTTTTCCATCGTCGAACGTCGGAGTCCCGCGCGGGCCGCTGCCGCGATCGTTTTCAAAATCCCGGCTGGTGACCGTCTCCCACAACTTGCTGCCTGTCTTGACGTCGAGCGCGACCACGAACTCCTGCTTGCCGCGCTGCCCTTGCGTGTACATCCGGCCATTGACGATCGCAAACGACGAATAGCCGACGCCAAGGCCGTTGACTTTCCAAACCACCTTCGGCCCGCCCGCCGGCCAGGAGGCGAGGAGCCCCGTTTCAGTGGAAATGCCGTCGCGATTCGGCCCGCGCCATTGCGGCCAATCGGCTGCGACGAACGCGGTTAGACCGAAAATTAAGAGAAGAACGAGAGAAATTCGCCTCATGATCGCATCGTATCATGCGATTCGGCGACGCAGTAGGAACAAATTCACACCAGATTCAGACTGGCCGACCCGATGATCAGCGCGGCCATATTCCAGGCCACGAGGATTGCGAATAAGATATTCATCCGGCCCAGCAGCCTATCCCGGCC
>JBEKOZ010000257.1:0-6992 GCA_049521275.1 Bryobacteraceae bacterium
CGCCAGCGATTCTGTCCCGCGCCCGCGGTGTTCCTGCCGCCTTCTTTTAACTCGGACTGCACATTCGCTTTCGTCGAGTGCAAGGCGGGCGCCAATCCGAAGAGGAAGGCCGACAGGACCACGACGCCCGCCGTGAACAACAGCACCATCCCGTTCAGATTCATATCCTCACGCGCCAAGATGCTGCCGGGCAGGAGCTGCGAGAGTCCGCGCATTCCTCCGATCGCCAGCGCCACGCCCAGCAAGCCGCCCAGAGAGGCCAAAACGAAACTCTCGGCAAGCATCTGGCCGACAATGCGGCCGCCGCTGGCGCCGATGGCCAGACGCAATGCGATTTCTTTAGTGCGGCTCGCGCCGCGCATCAGACATAGGTTCGCGATATTGGCGCAGGCGATGAGCAGAACAAAGATGACGGCGGCGAAAAGGACCAGAATCGCCGGACGCACGTCGCTGACGAAGACGTCCCGGATCGGCTGAAGGAGCACCCCGCACTGGGCGTTGGTGGCGGGATACGCGTTGGCCAGCCGCGCCGCGAGTTCCTCCATCTCCGCGCGCGCTTGCGCAAGAGTCATTCCCGGCGCAAGCCTGCCGGCCACCACCATGTCGCCGCGGTCTCCCCGATCATTCGTGGAGGAGTTGTTGGTGGCCCACACGCCGGTGGGCTCCATTACGTCCGTCTTGTCCAAGGTGCGGAAATCCGGCGGAAGCACGCCGACAATGGTAAAGCGGCGGCCATTAAGAGTGATCGTCTGCCCGACGACGTTGCTGTTGCCGCCGAAATGCGACTGCCACAGCGGATAACTGAGCAGCACCACCGGCTCCGTGCCCGCCTTTTCCTCGGACGCATCGAAATCCCGCCCGAGAATGGGGCGGACGCCGATCATGGAAAGGAAGTTCGGCGAAACCGCCTCGCCGGTGATATTTTCCGGCTGGCTCACGGCGCCCAGATTGAAGCTCACACTGATCACCGCGGCCATCTGAGAAAAGGCGCGGCTCTGTTGGCGCCAGTCCTCAAAATTCGGATACGAAACGCTGACTTTGCCGACCCTCGCGTTGGTCTCGTTGAGCACGATGAGCCGGGAAGGATCCTTATAAGGCAGCGGCCGCAGCAGGACGCCGTAGACGATAGAAAACATCGCCGTGTTTGCGCCGATCCCGAGTGCCAGCGTCAGCAGCGCGACAATCGTAAAGCCGGGCGACTTGCGCAGAGTTCTCAGTGCGTAGCGAAGATCCCGCCACAACGTTTCGATCAAGTTCACCCCGCTTGCCTCCCGCCATTCCTCTTTAGTCTGATCGAGCCCGCCGAACTCGATCCGAAAGCGCCGCATCGCTTCGTCGCGCGTCAGGCCCGATTTCAGATGCTTCTCCAGCTGTTGCTCGCGGTGAAAGCTCAGCTCGTCGTCTAATGCCGCTTCTGCTGCTTTCTTTCCGAAGAGAGAACGAATGCGGAACAACAGATCGGTGAGCATGATAGAAATTCCTAAGCGGGCCCGAGCACCTGGGCTACTGCGGCTGTCAACTTCTTCCAGACATCCTGTTCCGCTTCGAGTTGCCGGCGGCCGCTCCTGGTGAGTTCGTAGTATTTGGCGCGCCGGTTGTTCTCAGAGGTTCCCCAGCGGGCCTTAATCCAACCGCGGCGTTCCAGGCGGTGGAGCCCCGGATAAAGCGACCCTTGCTGAATCCGCAACACATCGCTCGACATCTGTTGAACACGCTCAGAAATGCCCCAGCCGTGCTGAGGCCCTAAAGCGAGAGTACGGAGGATCAGAAGATCCAAGGTGCCTTGTGGAAGGTCGATGCGTTGGCCGGACATGTTCCCCTTTTGCTTCTACATGAGAGGATACACCATCTCCTGTCGGAGCGCAAGGGGAGATCCCGGCGGCTCCACAGCTTGACGGCGACCGCCTGCGCCCGATAGTGTGACTCCCATGCATAGAATTTTGTTCGTCCTGGCAGGATGCGCCGCGCTCGCCCTTCCGGCGGGATTTCAGTCGGCCGATTTCTTGAAGCTTCGCTCCGTGGGAGTGGTGCAATTCTCGCCAGATGGAGCGCGCCTCGCCTATTCCATCACGCGCAACGATTCGAACCGGCGTCCCTTCGGGCAGCTCTGGATCATGACGGTCGCCGACGGAAAGTCCATCGGCCTGAGCAGCGGGGACGAGCCTTCCGGGAATCCGGAATGGTCGCCCGACGGGAAATGGATCTCCTATTCGGGACGCCTGGGCGATAAATCCGGGTTGATAGTCGCGCACCCCGATGGAAGCGACAAAAAATATCTCGGACCCCTGGAGAGCACCAACGCCCCGCTGCCTGGCACCGGCAAAACCACCGCTTGGTCCCCCGATAGCAAGCAGATCGCCTACGTCTCGGCCACCCCCGGTCCTGAAACCGCCGACGCCGGCGGGGATCCCATGGTCATCACGCGTTACCTTTATAAGCCCGATGCGGGGGAAGGAAACACGCATTTCAACGATAACAAGCGCCTGCACATTTTCGTTGTGGACGTAGCCAGTGGAAAATCGCGGCAGTTGACGAACGGCGCCCACTATGAGCATTCCATCCATTGGTCGCCCGAGGGGAAAGAGATCGCCTACATTTCGAATCGCGCCGAGGATGACGATCAGTATTTCAACTACGATCTGTTCACGCTCGATCCGACCACCGGCGAATCCCGGCAGCTGACGGCCACCGAGAGCGCCGAATATCATCCGCATTATTCTCCCGACGGAAAATCGATCATCTATCAAGCAACCAAGCGCGGCCTCACCGATCGCGAGACCACCATGGAAGATACTCACGTCTGGGTGATGGACTCAAACGGAAAGAATCGCCGCGAGGTTGGCAAGGAACTGGATGCCCGCCAGGGCGAACCCGAATTTTCAAGCGACGGACGCTGGATTTATTTCACTGCCCAGGAACGCGGCGAAGTACATCTGTATCGTGCCCCCGCATCCGGAGGCAGTCCCGAAGCGGTGGTGAAGGAGCGTGGAAGCGTGGGTTCGTTTTCCGTGCACGGGGATCTGCTCGCCTATACGATGTCGACGCCGGCCGATCAAGCGGAGCTGTATCTCCGGTCCGGCGGGGGTCCGGCCAAGCAGCTCACCGATTTGAATCACGACGTACTGGCAGGCAAAACGGTGGAAGCCGTCGAAGCATTCAGCTTCATCAGCAACGACAATAAATGGACGGTCGAGGCGTTTCTTACTTATCCGTCGGATTTTCGCGCGGATAAGAAGTATCCCCTGATCGTCAACATCCACGGCGGCCCGCACGGCCAGCAGGGACCCGCCTTCAATTTCAAGAACCAGGTCTATGCGGCACATGGATGGGCCACGATCATGATCAACTATCGTGGCTCCACGGGCTACGGCCAGGCCTTCAACGACGCCGTCTTCGCCGATCAGAACGGAAATGAAGGGATGGACGTGCTCTACGGCGTAAACGCCGCGCTGCGCCGTTATACATGGATCGATCAGAACCGTTTAGGCATCGAAGGCACCAGCTATGGCGGGCAGTTGAGCGCGTGGCTGATCACGCAGACGCACATGTTCAAAGCCGCCATCCCCACCGCCGCCATCACCAACATCATCAGCTACAACTACATGACGTATTACAACCAATACGAAGCAATGGAGTGGGGCGCTTATCCGCACCAAGGCAATTTGATGGACATCCTCTGGGAGCGCTCCGCGCTGAAACATGTAGGCAACGTCGCCACGCCGACCATGATGGTCCATGGTGAAAACGACCCCGATGTTCCGATCGCTGAAGCCGAGCAATACTACATCGCGCTTAAAGACGTCGGCGTCGAGACGGTCATGGTCCGCTATCCTCGCGAAGGGCATGGCGTGCGCGAGTCACACCACAACGTAGACTTCATCGATCGGTCCATTCGCTGGTACGAAGCGCATTTCCCAAAGGGGAATTGATATTCCCGCTACTTTTTGGCTTTCGCCGCTGCCTCCTCGGCGTCCTGGAGGCGGGCGCCTCGCAGGATGTCGCCGAGGGCGTAGTTGCCTTCGTGGCAGGCATATTCGTAGATCGGTTGGGTGGTCAAGGGCCAGGTCATTTCGCCGGTCCAGGGCCGGTCCCAGGTGTCCGCATCATCCACCGTGAAGCGATACAGAAGCGTTTTCGCGTCAATGCGGGTCAGGCGTTCCACCACGTGGAGGTTCTCCGTCGATCCACGAAATCGGGTCTTGTTCGTGAAATTGGTGGTGTCTATAACCAGCGTGTCCCCGTCCCAATGACCCACCGAATCGCCCATCCAGCGGCGGATGTTCTTGGGAAGATGCTGTGCATTCATCCGCACGACGCGTGCGTCGTGGACCATCTCGGTGAGAATCATGATCGAGTCCGGGGTTTCGACGATCTGATGCAGGTCGTTATAGAAATAGTCCGGCAGCGCGGGCGGACCGGAGGTGGAACCGAAGCCGAGCAGGCAGCGCTCGGCGAGCGACCGCTGCTCAGGATTATCGAACTCGGCTCGCCGCGCGGCCTTGGACTCGTCGTTCTCTCCCGCGTCCGAGGTCGGGAGGCCCCGGCCACCCGCGCGGCGCTTTTTGGCGGCCTCATTATAAGGAGGCAGATGGCCATCCGGCGGGTCGATGACGATGGAGGTTCGAATCTGTCCATCAACCACCATGTATTGCGTGCCCTGGTTCAGCCACAGACGATCGTAGCCACCGACGGCGCCACCGCCGGCCTTTTCCAGAATTTCAAAAAACGATTTCCCCGGGGTCGTGTCACCGCCCACCTGCAAGTGGGGACGATTCGGATCCAGTTGCGTGGCGTTTACAGCCCTGCGGGCCGCTTCCGCTTTTTGCAGAGCTTCGGCTTGTTCCTTGGTCAGTACCGGAGGATCGCCGGGCAGCCGCTCGAAAGGCGTCATGGTGGCCAGGTCGTAGGTGCCCTGCAAATCCGGATGTCCATCCGGCGTGCGGGGCACTTGGGCACCCACTGGGAGAGCAGCCAGCGATAACGCCAGGATCATTGAGATTCGATTGCGCATATTCATACCTCCTCGATTATTTACCAAGCGGGTGCTTTCGGTACGGGCCATACAGCAGTTCTTCGACAAACTCCACGCACTTGAAATCCAGGAGCTGCGCGTTCTTTTCCTGGCGTCGATAGAGCGGCATGCTGATTTTCCAAGGGCGCGTGAAGACATCCGGATCCTCGATCGTTGCTTCGTAGGAAATCACGTCCGGGCTGGTGCGCGTGTAACGCTCCACCACGTGCAGTTTGTCGCTGTGAAAATCTCCGGCGCGGTCGAACCATGTCCGGTCGTTCATGTCGGTGACGTCGATCACCAGGGTTTCGCCCTCCCAGTGTCCGACGGACTGGCCCATCCACGAATCCGCGGGAGCGGGCCCGGGATTTTTAAAATAAATATTTCGCACGGCCCCGTCGTACTCATAGACGAAGGTCAGGGCACTGGCGCTTTCAAGAATCTGGAAGGGATAGGGCATGTAGGTCGCGCGGGGCACACCCGGCAGATAGCACTTGATCTCCGGATCCCGGTTTAACCAATCCTGTTGGTTTTGTTTTCTCATCGCGAGTGCTTGCGGTTTGTACGGGATTTCGCCGCCTTCAACCACGCCAAGGCCCGGCGGCACTGCGCCGACAGCGCCGAGCGCCAGCACCGGCGCGGCAGGCACTGAACCGTAGGGCCCGGGGACGAGCGCCATAGCCGGACGAGCCACGTGGCCTTCGAGATCAAAGTTGGCTTCATTCAGCGCCTGCCAGATTCCATTCAGGTCGGGCTTGCCGTCGGGCAAGCGCGGCGCGTGATAAGCCTGTCCCGCCAGCGGCACGATCCCGATCGCTATGATTGCCGCCGCGGCGAACCTCGTGATTGGTATGCGAAGGACTTTAACCATTGCATCTATCTTATTCCAAGGATTATCTTGCTGCGTGTGCGCATTAGTGTATGCGCCAGGCCGACGGCGGCACGGGACCACTATGAAAGAAGGGTGCTGGAACCATCACGCCGTCCTTCTTGAAGAAGATGCCGTCCTTCATGACGAAACGGACGTCTCTCAGCGTATCCAGATCCTCCAGCGGATTTCCCCGGACGGCAATCAGATCCGCCGGCAATCCGACTTTGATTGGGCCGCGCTTCTCGTAAATGTCGCTGACCTTATATCCATTTACCGTCATGATCTTCAGAATTTCCGGCGCGGGAATACGGGCGGCTTGCCAACTCTTCAGGAAATCGATCACCACCTGCCCGCGGTCCATGCCGGGGATGTAGTAATCGGCATCGGTGGAGAAGGCCATCTTCACATGATTCGCGTACGCATTTTTCATGCCTTCCGTCTGGCGGTCGAAACGCTCCTTCGCCCCTGGTGTGTTGGTGTGATACGTGGTGAAGGGAGTCTCCGTTCCCACGCGCCAGATGCCCTTTTGCGCCATGAGCTTGTGCGTCTCATCATCGAGGGCAACGGAATGCTCAATCGACCAGAGCCCTGCATCGATCGCTCGCAATGCCCCGGCATGCGTCTGCACGTGGCCGGCGACCTTGAGGCCGGCCTTCGCTGCTTCGGAAATAAAAAGCCTCATCTCGTCGGCGGTGTATCCATAGGGCTTGCAATCGACACAGATCTTGATAACCTTCGCTCCGTACAGGATGTTGCGGCGCACCGCTTTTACGATTTCGTCGTTGGTGTCGGCATTCAGATACTCTGGCTCGATCAGCATCTCCCGCTCCGGCACCGGATTAAACTGCCCGCCGAACCCGCCGATGATAATTCCCGAATTGATCAGGGTCGGGCCGGGAACCCATCCCTGTTCGATCGCCACGCGCAGTGCGGTGTCGGCGTAGTTGCCGTTGTTGCCCAGGTCTCGCACCACGGTGAAGCCGGCGTTCATCATCGTGATGCCGTTCGAGACCGCTTGAATGGCACGAATCGCGGTCGAGTCCATCACGGTCGTCAGGTAATAGCTATTGTGCTCGGGCTCTTCCTTGTAGGTTATCGCGAGGTGATTAT
>JBEKOZ010000258.1:0-6983 GCA_049521275.1 Bryobacteraceae bacterium
TGTTGCCGGAGAAGTTCCGATTCCTCGACCTGAAGCCGGCGATCGTTCAGCCGATGCAGAGAGAGCGCAGCAAAACCTATTTGGGAAATTTCAGCTACCAGGCGCTGGCGAGACTGAATCCCGGCGTGACGCTGGAGCAGGCGAACGCCGATATGGCACGCATGATTCCGATCGCGCTCGATAGCTTCCCTGCGCCCGCCGGCTATAACAAGACGATGTTCCTCGAAGCGCGAATGGCTCCGCTCGTGAAACCGTTAAAACAACAACTGGTCGGTGACATTGGAGCGGTGCTCTGGGTGTTGATGGGGACCATCGGCATGGTGCTGCTCATCGCCTGCGCGAACGTGGCGAATTTGCTGCTGGTGAGAGCCGACGGGAGGCGCCAGGAGCTGGCGATTCGCGCGGCGCTTGGTGCTGCGTGGGGGCAGATCGCGCGGGAGCTGATGACCGAAAGTCTGCTGCTCGGGCTCGCCGGCGGAGTGGCGGGGCTAGGCCTTGCCTATGGCGCGCTCCAATTGCTGGTCGCAATCGCCCCTGCGAATCTGCCGCGAATGGAGAGTATTTCGATCGACGGCATAGTGTTGCTCTTCACGCTGGGCATCTCGATTGTGGCGGGCCTTCTGTTCGGGATGATTCCGGTGGTGAAGTATGCCGGCCCGCAACTGGGCACGGCGCTGAGGGCCGGCGGTCGCACGTTGAGCCAGAGCAAGGAGCGGCATCGCGCGAGGAACATTCTGGTGGTGGTGCAGGTGGCGCTGGCGCTGGTGCTGCTCATCGGCTCCGGACTCATGATCCGGACTTTTGAAACTTTGAAGCACGTGCAGCCGGGATTCACCAACCCCGAGCAGGTGCAGACGCTGTGGATTTCGATCCCCGATTCCCAGGTGAAGGACGATGCTCAAGTCGTTCGCATGGAACAGGCGATCATGGAAAAAATCTCCGCGATCCCCGGGGTTGCGTCCGTCGGACTGACGAGCAAAATTCCGATGACCAACTCGGGATGGCAAGATGGGGTTTACGCGGAAGACCATCCTTACAGCGAATCGCAGATCCCCCCGCTGCGGCACTATAAGTTCATCTCGCCCGGTCTGCTGAAGACCATGGGAAATGCGCTGATCGCGGGCCGCGAGTTCACCTGGACCGATACCTATGAAAGGCGTCCCGTGGCGATGGTATCGGAAAACGTCGCGCGGGAATTGTGGGGCGAGCCGCGCGCCGCGATCGGAAAGCGCGTTCGCGAAAGTCTGAAAGGGCAGTGGCGGGAAGTGGTCGGCGTGGTCAGCGACGAACGCGACCGCGGGGTGGATCAAAAGGCTCCGTCCATTGTGATCTGGCCGATTTTGATAGACGATTTCGCGGGCAATAAGACGTTCGCATGGCGCAACATCGGATATATCGTTCGCAGCAAACGCACCGGGTCCAGCGGATTTCTCAACGAGATTAGTCAGGCCGTATGGTCCGTGAACCCCAATCTGCCTCTGGCCGACGTGCACACCCTTCAGGAAATCTACAACAAGTCCCTCGCGCGCACCTCCTTTACGCTCGTGATGCTCGGGATCGCCGGCGCCATGGCGCTGCTGCTCGGAGTAGTGGGAATCTACGGCGTCATCTCCTATTCGGTTTCGCAGAGGACCCGCGAAATCGGCATCCGCATGGCGCTCGGCGCGCGCAAGGACGAGCTGACGCGCATGTTCGTCGGCCAGGGATTGCGCCTCGCGGCGATCGGCGTAGCCTGCGGCCTGCTCGCCGCCGTCGGCCTCACGCGATTGATGAAATCGCTGTTATTCGAAGTAAATCCGGTCGACCCGTTGACCTTCGTCTCGGTAGCGCTGGGCCTCGTTCTCGCGGCGGCGCTAGCCAGCTACCTGCCCGCGCTGAGGGCGACCACCGTGGACCCGATGGAAGCCCTGCGCGCCGATTAGGTCATTTTCAGGATTTCCGTGAACCGGTTGAGCGCTTGCCTGGTGGCGCGAGCTTCAGCTTGCAGCCGAGCGCTTCAGCCTCGGCCTTCTCAATGATTTTCTTCCGAATTAGGAACACGACATTTAAAGCGAGCCTGAAGGCCTCGCCGGCAAGCTGAAGCTCGCGCCACCACGCCAGTCCAATCGTAGTCTTCGATAACCCAGAAACAGGTCTAAGGCCACGAAATATCGACCACCTGCCGTATATAAAACGGCGCGACCGTGTGCGCGATGCGCGCGTTCGATCCCTTCACCGCTTCCTCGACCATCGCCCGCAGCTCTTTGGGCGTGTACGCGCGCTTGATGGAAGTGATCCCGTCCGCGGCGTTGATGCGGTGCAGCAGCGGACTCATGAAAACACGGAACAGCGTCAGCGGGATCCAGTGGCGCACCAGGTCCAGCACGATCAGCCGCCGGCAGGACCTCGAAACGTTGCGAATCAGCTTCACCACGTCGGCTTCCGGAAGATGGTGTATCAGGCAGACCGCGATCGCGACATCCGCGACCGGCAACAGGTCGACCACCGCGTTGCCTGTCAAAATCGGCACCGCCTCAGACGATGGCGCGGGCCGCAGATCGAACCCCACTACGCTGACCCCCAGCTTCCGGCGGATCTCGTCGAGCAGCGCCCCTTGCCCGCACCCGATGTCGAGCACCCGGCCAATCCGCCCGCTCCTCCGCAGCCGGCGTAAAATCGCGGCTCTGTTGCCCAGCAAGCGCTGCGTACGCGCAAGATCGCGATACGCGCTCGCCACCACGTCAGCCGGAAGAGAATGATCTTCCAGCAACTCCACCGCGTCGACCCGCTCCATCACTTCTTTTTCTTCTGCGAAGCCGTTTGCCACGCGATGGTCAGCGCGCCGCGCAGCGCATCCTCTTGGACCGCCTTCAGCCGCACGTTCGTAGCTCCTTGCCGCCCCCATCCGCCCTTTACGGAAGCGAATGCCGACGGTTGCAGCTCGACGAACTCTGCCTGCTGCGCGGGCGGCAATTTCACCATCGCCCATCCCTCCTCGGGATAGCCGAGCGTCGCGAAAACTTTGCCCTTCACCCGGAAATCGGGATGATTCATGTGCGCGCTTTCGGCGGTATCGGGAAAGCTGAGCGCGATGCGCCGAAAATCCTCGGCAATCATGGCAGCCGCAGCCCCTTGCAGCTTGGGAACAGCGGATCGCACCGCGCGATCACGCCCTGCGGAAAATTCACTGAATACCCGGTCCACGACGCCTTCTCGTTGAAATAGTAATCGCTGCTCAGGATCTGCGCTCCGCTGGCCAGCGCCGCGTCTCTCATCGTCGTGTCTCCCGTGCGGCCCTCCGCCGTATCTGCGTCCGTTCTGGTGCGGACCAGATAGCCTTTCTTCACCAGGCCGGGAATCAGCGCCGGATCAGTCAGCGGATTATTCTGTTCCACAAACGCCGCGTCCGGCGTCCCCGGGTCCGCATTGGTAAAGATGACGCGCCCTTCGAGCGTCGGATGTCCGGCAATATAATCGGGACGCGCCTTGCGCTGGTCCAGCAGAAAAATCACCTTCCCGCGAGCCGCTTCGAGCTTCGGCCACGCCCCCGCCAGCACCGCTTCTTCGAGCGTCGCTCGCTTGCCCCGAACGTCATCCGGGACGATCATTTTGCCCGCTGGAAAAACCGAGCGGATTTCTTTGTCCAGATCGTCGAACACTGCCGGAGTAAACGCTTCCGTCTCCACCTGAAATGGCCGCCCCTTGCCCACCTTCGTCTCGATCAATATGAAAATCGGCAAATGCTTCGGATGCGCATTCGACCAGTTCAGAATCACCGCAAGGCACCCCGTAAACGGCTGACAATTGCTGCGGTAATCGATGTCCTGCGCGTGCATCACCTTGAACCCCGGCTTCAGAAACAACCCGCCGGGATCGAATGGCGGATCGGCAGGCAGCCCCGCGTCCATAACAAACTTCAGATTTGCCGGATGCGCGTAGCGCCCGCCCTGCGCATCGGCGTAGATATCGATCTCCACCTGCCGGACGCCGTTAGAAAGCTGCACGTCGAGCCCCGGATGACGATAATCAAGCGCCGCCGCGGCATTCGGATTCAGCTTCTTCAACCACGCAGTCTCGCTAGGCGCCAGCCCCGCATGGTAGCTGTTATGGCTGCCAATCACCTGAATCTGGTTGAGCCGAATCTGCGCGTGCATACTGGCGCAAACAAAAAGAAAGCCTGCGAACCGCAACTGTAAGGTCATTCAAAACACCCAGAATATCAGCTCTATAACGTGGCGCACGCACTCCTGCGTGCCGCGTCGACACTCTGTCGACGCCTTTCCTCACTCCGCATGCTCCAGCTCCTTATGCAAGCTGACGCTATCCCCATCCCCGCTCTTCAATTCACTGAACACCACCGTCGACAGCACCGTCATCACGCCCAGCACCAGGAATGCCGTATGGATGCCGTGAATCATTTCCGGCGCGCTTGAGCGGAAGCGGTCGGGAATGAAAAACGCCGTGACCAGCGATGCCGACGCCACCCCGAAACTCATCGACATCTGCTGCATCGTGCTGGCGATGGTGCTCGCGCTGCTTGTCTGTTCCTCGGTGACGTCGGCGTAAACCAGCGTGTTCATGCTGGTATATTGCAGCGACGTGAAGAACCCATAGCAGAACGCCTGCATCACGATCAGCCACACCGCCGTCCCCGTTCCGATGGTTGCAAACACTATGATCTGTAAACCGAGAATCACCGTGTTCGAAATCAGCACGCCGCGATATCCCACGCGCGCCAGAATTTTCGGCATCGTCATCTTCATGCTGATCGCAGCGATCGCCTGCGGCATCTGCAGCATGCCGGATTGTATCGGCGAGAAGCCCAACCCCACCTGGTACAGCAGCGGGAACAGAAACGGAATCCCGCCGATGCCCAGCCGCGTGAAAAAGCTTCCGCTCACCGACGCGCGAAACGTGCGGATGCGGAACAGGCTCAGCCGCAGCAGCGGAAATTTCGTTCGCGTCGCGCGGAACCCGTAGACCGCCAGCAGCGCCGCGGAGAGCGCCAGCATCCCCACAATCTCGCCCCCGCTCAGCGTGTGTTCGCCGAATACCTCCAGCACGTACGACAACAATCCGATGCCGGAGCCGAACAAAAATAGTCCCGCCACGTCCAGCGGATTCGAGTGCTCCTCCCGGTAATCCGGCAAATGGCGATAGACCATGTACAGCCCGATCAGCCCGATGGGGACGTTCACGAAAAAAATCACCCGCCAGTGAAAATAGCCGACGATCAATCCACCCGCGATCGGCCCCAGCATCGGACCCACCAGGCCCGGAATCGCGACAAAGCTCATCGCCCGCACCAGTTCCGATTTCGCGAACGTCCGCACCAGCGTCAGCCGCCCCACCGGCACCATCATCGCTCCGCCGAACCCTTGCAGAATGCGGCACGCGACCAGAATGTGGATGTTGCTCGAAACGCCGCACAGGAACGACCCCAGCGTGAACAAGCCGATGGCGGAGGCGAACACCAGTCGCGTTCCGAACCGGTCCGCCATCCACCCGCTGATCGGAATGAACACCGCCAGGCTCAACGTGTAGCTCGCCAGCACGGACTTCATGCTCAGCGGAGCCACTTTTAGGGCCACCGCGATCGCCGGCACGGCCGTGTTCAAAATCGTCGTGTCCAACGACTCCATGAAGAACGCGACCGCCACCAGCCACGGTAATAATCGCTTGCTCGACTCTAGCAAGCCTCCAGTTTCGCAGCTACTTCAAGGCCACGTCCAACACCACCAGCCAGTATTGAAACGATTGCAGCGTGAAGCCGATGAAAATCAGTCCGATGCCGAAAGCGCCCATCGCGCGCTCAGGGAGGCGATCGGAAAAATATTCAATGAAAGGACCCATCGCGTTGCCCACCGCCGTGACAATCCCAATGACGATCCCCACCCGCAGCGCAACGATCCATGGATGCTCCAGATGCTGCACCAGCACACTGCAAGCCATCGCCGCCGCGATGCCGCCAAACGTGCGCACGATAGCAGCCCGTAGTTGCCTCTTCGAAAGGTGAGGGCGGCGCGACGGGCCAATATCGAGGCTCGGACGAACGCCGCGCCTATAGGCGAAGATCTGTCCCACCGTGATCAGGATTCCGAACGCGGCGCCGAATCGAAACCCGATCATCACGGAGAGGCCCACGGCAAACCCCAGCCCGCGAATGGCGCTGAACACGCTCTCCCCGAACAGCGAGTAATGATCCTGGCGGCGCGCCATGCGCGACAGCTCAATCGCAACCGTGATCCCCGTCGCCACCCCGGAAGCCACGCCGAACACAAGTCCCAGCCCCAACCCGTACCCGACCCCAAACACAATCGAATACGTCACCATGCGCGTCAGCAGCCGCAAAGGACCATTTGGGCCGCCCAGCAGATCGTACGCCAGATAGAGACTCCCCAGCACATCGAGGCAGCTCCCGGCAATGCTGACCTCCGCAACCGTGTGGTGATCCATCAAATGATTCTATGCACTGTGGGGCAGGGCCATGCCCCGCCAAAAACATTCCGCTTCGCAGCCCCTGAACCGCCATGCGTAAGCATGCGGACTTGTCACACCTTGCGCAAATAGTCGTAGCTCTTTTTCAAACTCTCGATCGGATCTCCCGGCGTAAAATCCTGCTCCACATAAAAATGCTGAGCCCCCGCCTTCACGCCCGCCTTCAGCACCCTCGACCAATCGATCGAACCCGCCCCGACCTCCATAAACTCCGCCGGTTTCACCTTGTCCGTCTCGTAGGAATTCGGCGTGCCTTTCGCCTTGTCCTTCAAGTGCAGCGCGAACAGCCGCCCGCTCCACTGCTCGATCAAACTCGCCGGATTGGCGCCGCCGACGCTGGCCCAAAAGCAATCGATTTCCAGCTTCACATCCTTGCCGAGCTTCTCGTGCAGCACATCGATCGCCCGATACTTCGGATCGAACTCAAAATTATGGTGATGGTAATAAAACGTGAGCCCGGCCTTGGCGCATCGCTCCCCGCTCCAGTTCAGCGTCTCGACAAACCT
>JBEKOZ010000259.1:0-6977 GCA_049521275.1 Bryobacteraceae bacterium
GTCTGTCGATAAATCCAATCCCGCCGCCGTCCTCGACGCCCTGGGAATCGACGTGATGCTGGCCAACCGCGTAACCATGTCCCCGCCGCTCACCGCGCCGCGCTTCCGTTACGTCGGTTACGTGGACGCCTTGATGTACCCGCTCGACAACGCGTCCATGATGAAGGACCCGGACAAGAAGGCCTTCTTCGCTCTAGAAGAAAAACTCCTCAAGCGCTATAACCCGGGCGCCAAACCCGCCACGCTCGACGAATATCTGAACAATGTCGTCCGCCCCACTCTGGAGGGCCACAGGAAAGCCGGCGCCGTCGCAGAAAAATTCGAAATGGCTTATCTCCGCGGCTTCGATATCGGCAACCCTTCGAAGTCCGACGCCGAAAAAGCCTACTCCGGCCGCGGCGATTACAAAGCCCTGCAAGATTACCTTTTCCGCTTCCTCGCCGCGGAGTGCGGACGCCTGGGCATGGCCGTTCACATCCACGTCTCCGCCGCCGCCGGAGCCTACTTCGATATCGCCGGCGGCAATCCCCTGCTGCTGGAGCCTGTGCTGCACGACCCCGCCATGCGCAAAACAAACTTCGTCCTGCTCCACGGCGGATGGCCCTTCATCGGGGAAATGACCGCCCTGCTCGAAAACCCCAACGTCTACACCGATATCTCCGGGCACACCTCTGACTTCTATCCCCGTGAAGTGTCGGTAAACATCCGTAAATGGCTGGAATACGAACCCGAGAAGGTGCTCTACGGCACCGACGCCTACCCTTTTTCAAAAGAGCTCGGCTGGGAAGAAGCCGGCTATATAGCCAATAAAACCGGCCGCGAAGCGCTGGGCCTGGCGCTAACCGGAATGTTAAGAGACGAAGAAATCACCCGCGACCGCGCAATCGAGCTAGCCCGCATGGTCCTCAGAGAAAACGCCAGCAAACTCTACGGCCTTAACTAATCGTGGGGCCGGGCTTCAGCCTGTGAGAAACCATGCGACACCTCCCGATCCGCCCATCGGCGACGAGCGTTAGAGCCTTCCCTTAGGTACCGGTGTGAAGTGCGTTACATAATGTTGGTATTTGCCTGTGAGAGGATTGTATTCCTGTTTGCAGCCCGCAGTACAGCTCATGACCGGAATGGGGCTGTCCCCCGTTGGTGCGCCAATATCAAGTCGCCAAGCCGTCTCCAGAATGCCTTGCGGCACATCACTTCTTTTTACAGGCTGAAAAGTGCTGATCCGTGTGTCGTTGTCGGTGGATTCAACCAGGATTTCGTCGTCCGCCAATGGGAAATGTTCATGCAGAAGACACACGCCGAAGCGGCGCAGCGCCCCGTGACGCTCCAGGACCTCTCGTATCTCCTTCATGCATTCGTCATCGTCCGACGATCTGGGGACAACTTCCCCGAAGGCGGGAAGAGCGGCTCTTTGGCTCATTTACGGTCTCTCCTTTCGATTGCGGCGAATCGCACTCTCTAGTTAACATTTTTCTTTCGTGACCGTCAACCTTATATCTCAAATATGCGACGCCTCCTGATCCGCCCCGGCGCCATCGGCGACGTAATCCTCTCGCTCCCCGCCCTCGAATCCGCCCGAGCCGATTACACCGAAGTCTGGGCCCCTCGCGCGACCCTTCCTCTTATCCGTTTTGCAGAACGAACCCAAGCCATCGCCGACACCGGACTCGACCTCCTGGGCATCACCACCTCAAAATGCCCGTTGCTTGAAGGCTTCGACGAAATCTATTCCTGGTACGGCACAGCTCGACCCGAATTCCGCGAAGCCGTCGCGCACCTGCCCTTCAAATTCTTTCCTGCGCAATCTCTCCCCGAAACTCCTCCGCGCATCGCCGTTCCGCCATCCCCGCGCCAGGACTTCGCCATCATCCACCCATACTCCAGCAGCCCGAAGAAAAACTGGCCGCTCGAAAACTTCCAGCAAGTCGCGTCTCAATTGAAGCGCGTCGAATGGTGCCCGAACCACATCGAGGATCTCTACGAGCTCGCCTGCTGGATCTCAACCGCACGCGTGTACATCGGGAACGATTCCGGCATCAGCCACCTGGCCGCGGCCGTCGGCACTCCCGTCGTGGCGATTTTCATCTCCACCGATCCCCGCATCTGGGCTCCCCGCGGCAGCCACGTCATCGCCCTCGAGAATCCCTCCGTTGCCGAGGTTCTCCGCGCTTGTTCCGAGCACCAGGTCCTGCAAGTCGGCTGAGTCGACGCCAATCATGCGCGCCACCATGATCGTGCTTTTCAGAAATCGCTTGGCCGCCCGCTCATCGCGCGTCGTTCCCATCTCGATCAGCGCGTTGACCATGGTCGCTTCGCGCGCCAGCAGCTCGATCAGCAGTCGCGGCTTCTTCCGGACCGTGTTCAAAATATCCAGATGCCACACCGGCGCGAAGCGGCGCTTCATCCGGGCGTCCCCTTGAAACTCCTCCGAGAGCTGCGCCAGACGCACCTGCATGGAGCGTCCGACCAGGCGCAGAGGCGTCGTTAGCGTGGCCAGCTCGCAGATATCGTAAGTGAAATCCGCCGGCCGCCGTCCGTAACAGGGCTGGCAGCACGAGTAAACGACGATGGTGAAGGCGCGGTCCAGATCCGCCACGGCGCGCCACCAGTGGGCGAAGAATGTGTTCACCGCCAGGGAGCGAACCTCGCGCTGCACCTCGACGGAGACCCTCTGCCAGGCGCGAAAATACCGCGTATCGCGCTCCGGCGGCGCCCCCGCGGCTAGATCGAGAAAATGTTGTAAGCGATCCACGGCCACATCCTACCTTGCCAATCCAAACATTTCCCGCCAATCCTCGCTAACTCCGTGTACGATAGTCGGATATGCGACGCAGAGATTTTGTGACCGCCCTCGCTGCCGTTCCCGTTGCCGCTGCCCCACAGGAAAAAAAAGGCCGCCTCAAACAATGTGTGACCCAAGGCGTTTTCGCCCGCAGCATGAGCTTTGAAGACAGCTGCCGCGAAGCCGCCCGGCTCGGCATTGTCGGCTACGATCTGCGCGGTCCCGCCGACTGGCCCACGCTCAAGAAATACGGCCTGATCCCGACCATGTATCCCGGCCCCGGCGGCACCATTCCGGATGCCTTGAACCGGATCGAGAATCACGACCGTCTGGAAAAAACCATGAACGCCGCCCTCGACGAAGCGGCGGCCAACGGCGTGCCGAATATCATCACGTTTTCCGGCAATCGCCGAGGCATGTCCGATGCCGAGGGCGCGGACAACTGCGTGAAATTTCTAAACAAAGTGAAAATCCACGCCGAGGACAAAGGCGTGACCATCTGCATGGAACTGTTGAACAGCAAGGTGGATCACAAAGACTACATGTGCGACCACACCGCTTGGGGAGCGGAGGTGATGAAGCGGGTCGGTTCGCCGCGCGTGAAGCTGCTTTACGATATTTATCACCTGCAAATCATGGAAGGCGACATCTGCCGCACGATTAAGGACAATTTTCAGTATCTGGGCCATTTTCATACCGGGGGTAATCCCGGCCGGCATGAAATCGACGACACCCAGGAATTGAATTACCGCTTTGTTGCCAAGACGATAGCGGATCTGGGGTTCACCGGTTACGTGGCGCACGAGTACTCGCCGGCGGCGGGGCGCGATGCGCTGCAGAGCTTAAAGCAGGCCATCGATATTTTCGACGTATAAGGCGTCAAATAAGGGCCTTGCGCAGCAGCCCGATCTGCCCGGTGTGATAGACGTAATGCTGCACCACGCCGTGGAGCAGCCAATAGTAGCTGAACTCCTGCCCTTCGACATTTTCCCAGAGCTTGTCTTCCTGAATCTCGGCGACGGCTCCCAACAGCGCTTCCTGGGAGCTGTCCATGATGCCGAGCGCGGCATCCCACGCCGCGTCATCGGCGGCGATAGCGGGCCAGTCCTGTTCGGGCGTGAGAACGGTATATTGTTCACCGTCCAGCACTTTGATGACTTCGTTCATCCACGCCGTGAGGTGCTGGATGATTTCCCAAATGCAATGGGCGTTCGGAATTGGCTTTTCGACCGCCATCTGCGCCGTGATGCCGTCGAGATTCTGCACGAGCGAGGGTCCGTGCCAGGGCGATCCGTTATAAGAAAACTGAAGAAGGTCTCCGATGCGTTCAATTTCCGACATAGTTGACATCATATCGGAAACAGGGGCGGACCAGCCGCGCAGCCGGACTAGGGAGTCCGGCGCGGACGAGGGCGTCCGCCCCACACTGAACTCGTATTATTTCTTGCCGCCACCTTCGGATACGTGACCGCGTCCATCGCGCGCTTCGTTTCCTTTGAAATGCGCGCTATCGACGCGTTTTGACGGCTCCGCCTTCTCGCCGCGCTTGGGCATGGGGCCCTTGTAGCCGTGATCCGGGTGCAAACGGTTGTCTACGTTGCCCGAGAACTCGTGCGCGCCATGAAACCACGGTCCCGCGCCAATGAAACCGTCTCCATTAAACCATTCTGGACCATAATAGCCAGTGGGAGCGCAGTTATACGGCGCGACGTCATAATAACCATACGGACACTCAGGGGCCACGCCAATTTCGACGCCGACCTGGGTTTCCGCTTTCAGGGTCGTCGTCGTCAAGCCAATCCCGGCAGCAGTAGCTAATACCAGAAATGCAAATCCACGCATAAAAAATCACCTCGCGATTTGTTAGAGCACTCCCCTGGCCGACTTTTATGCAAGGAACGCAGGGTCCGGATGGCAGGTTCGTAACGATATCCGGTCAGGTGACCGGATCCGGTCACGGCGACAGCGGGCTGCGGGAGCCGTGCCAAAAATGAAGCACCTCGATGAACTTGGAGGCTTCATCGACCCGATAGTAGATCAGGATCGGAGTGTGCACTAGAAGGCGGACAGAGTCCCACCCGCCCACGGGGCTGCCGATGTAGGGGAACCTCTTTAATACTTCGACGTGATTCAAGATGGCGTCGCCGAATCGTGCAGCGGTGGCCGGGAAGTTTTCCCAAGCGTAGGCCAGGATTCTTTCAAAATCCGCTAGCGCGGCTTCCGAGATTCGAATTGCGAAATCCACTTGGGAATCATTTTACGGACTTCGTCTAATGAGACAGTACGGCCTTCCTCTGCATCCTTGATACCGCGATCAATCGCAGCTGAGGTTTCGGCATCCACCTCGACGGTGTCCGTTGCTGGAACCTCCAGGTTCAGGTCAACCATACCTCCACAGTATACCCGATCGGCTGGGGGCGCAACTCGCGAACCGGATCATCACCGTTCCGGCGCGGTGGGGCAGCCTTGGAAATGACGGCTGCCGCCAAAATTGGCGGCCCCACAAGAGTCAGAAAACGGCACTACCGATAGGCCTCGGAGCGGTGCTTCACGCAATAGACGTGCAGGACGTCACCGGATTGAGAGAAGATCACCCGATAAGTCCCGACCCGCAATCGACGGCTACCCGCAAGTTCTCCTTGCAAGTCCTTAACATCTCCACGGCCGGTTCGATCGAACTCCAGCAACCGGTCGAATATGCGCATCGCCAAACGCTGGTCGAGGCGGCGGATATCAGCGCGCGCCTCGGGGACCAGTCAATCGTGGGGGTCGCTCCCGTGGTCTTTCAGCGGGAAGTCGTCCATGGTCAGGCCAAAATCCGCGAGGACTTCTTCCATCGGGATCCCCCGCCCACCGTGCTCTTTGAGCCAGGCTTCCGCTTTGAGGACTGCCTGGCGCTCTTCCTCGCTCACCGGCTCATCCTCGACGGGAAAAGCGAGCATCGACCGAAGAAACGATACCGCCGCGGGAACCTGTTCGGGCTGTAGCCGGTCGATCAAATCGTGAGCTTGCTGTTTATCCAGAACCGGAGCCATAAGGTACCCTCTCTGATGATAAAGTATCATCCAGCACCATGAAATATCTCTCGCGAGTCGTATGGTCGGAGGGGATGTACCTGGGGCCGCACCATTTCCAGGCGCAGAGCCGGTACTTCGAGGATTCGACCCGGTTCACCACTTCTTCGCTGTGGTTTGAACCTTGGGGGCTGGTGGCTGCTCAGCTGGATGCGGAGGCGCTGAAGAACGGGACCGTGTCGCTGGTGCATGCGCGGGGCATTATGCCGGACGGGTTGGTTTTTCATATGCCGGAAAGCGATACGCTGCCCGCGGCGCGCAACATCGCGGATCTTTTCCCGCCGGCGCAGGACGCGGTCAGGGTCATGCTCGCCGTGGCGCCGCGAAGAGTGGAGGGAGTGAATACGGCCGACGAAAGCGCGCGGTTCAGCGCCGAGATCCGCGTGCTGCACGATGAGACGACGGGGCGCGATGAGAAGCCGGTGCAGGTGGGGCGCAAGAATATCTCGCTGCGCCTGGATACGGAACCGCTTGACGATCTGGTCACTTTGCCGATTGCGCGGGTGATGCGGGACGGGTCCGGGCATTATGTTTTCGATCCCGATTTTATTCCGCCGTGCGTGGAGTTCAGCGCGAGCGAACGGGTGATGTCCCTGCTGGCGCGGCTGATCGAGATTCTGGAAGATAAGAGCTCGCGGTTTTCGCGCTCGGGCGGGGGGAAGTCCTGGGCCGAGTTTTCGACCACGGAGATCGCCAATTTCTGGCTGCTGCACACGGTCAATTCGGCCCTGGCTCCGCTTCGTCATCATTATTTGACACGAAGAGGGCATCCGGAAGCACTGTACATAGAGATGCTGAAACTGGGCGGAGCATTGTGCACCTTTGCGTTCGAATCGCACCCGCGCAATCTGCCGCTCTACGACCACCGCGACCTGGCGAAGTGCTTCGGCGCCCTGGACGATCACATCCTGACGCATCTGGAGACGATCGTGCCGACCCAGTACATCAACATCCCGCTGGTGCAGCGCGCCGATTATTTCTACGAAGCCGAGGTGAAGGATCAGCGGTGCCTGGACCGGGCGCGGTGGATTTTCGGGCTGCGGAGCAAGATCAGCGAGCCGGACCTGATCGCGCGGACGCCGCAGATCGTGAAACTGTGTTCCAAGGTTTTTTTGCCGCAG
>JBEKOZ010000260.1:0-6929 GCA_049521275.1 Bryobacteraceae bacterium
AGGCGTCCATCGGGCGCGGGTTCTTTCGCAGGATTCGGAATCGGCTGGCCCTTTTTATCGACGCCGATGCTCCAATTGACCGGACCGAACGTGGTGGTCAGCAGGCTTGTTCCGTTGGTGCGGTCGAGCACGAAAAAGTAGCCGTTGCGCGATGTCTGCATCAGCATCTTGCGCGGCTTGCCACCGAAATCCGCGTCGACCAGCACCGGAGTCTCCACCGCGTCCCAATCGTGCGTATCGTGCGGCGAGGGTTGGAACGACCACGCCAGTTTCCCGGTGTCGGGGTTTAGGGCGACGATGCTGCACGTATAAAGATCGTCGCCGGGACGCGATTTGCCGTTCAATACGGGCGTCGGATTTCCGGTGCCCCAATAAATCAGATTCAACGCTGGATCGTAGGTTCCGGTCATCCAGGTCATGCCGCCGG
The DNA here is from genome assembly GCA_049521275.1 of Bryobacteraceae bacterium. Taxonomy (GTDB): domain Bacteria; phylum Acidobacteriota; class Terriglobia; order Bryobacterales; family Bryobacteraceae; genus Palsa-187. The sequence continues at coordinate 428 of JBEKOZ010000260.1, forward strand.
TGGTCGCGTCGGGCGTTCCCGCCGGAGGCGTGCTGTCCCATCGCCACTGCGTCTTGCCGGTTTCGGGATCGACGGATTTGAGGAACCCGGTGAGATTATCGAAGTCGCCAGACACGCCGACGATCACGTGATTGCTGACGATCAGCGGGGACATGGTGGTCCAATAGCCTTTCTGAGAATCGGCCACCACTACGTTCCAGCGCACCTTGCCGTCGCTTGCATTGAGGCAGATCAGGTGCGCATCCGGAGTCATGAAATAGAGCCAGTCCTTATACATCGAAACGCCGCGCGATCCGATGTGAAAGCCTTTGTTGGGCGGATACGCATAATGCCAGATCTGATGGCCGGACCGCGCGTCGACCGCGTAAACATTGTCCGTGACGGTGATGTAGAGGACGCCGTCGACCAGCAGCGGCGAGCACTTGATCTGCTGCACCTGCCCGGTCTGAAAGGCCCATGCGAGGCCCAACTGGGCCACGTTTTGCGGAGTGATCTGCGCGAGCGTGCTGTGCCGGCGGCCGGAATAATCGCCGTGATAGCCCGGCCAGCTATCGGCGGGGGGATGAAGCAGCATCGCGGGATCGACACCCTGAGCGCCCATCAGGCCGGCGGCGAAAGCAAATGGAAGGAGACGTGTCATATTGGTTTACCCCAGGAGTTTTAGCGCAGCGTTTGCAAGTAGGCCATCAGGTTGTGAATGTCGTCGTCGGTATATTTCTCGAGTTGTGCGACGTGCGCATCGACGGGTGAGTCAATCGAGAATTTCACCTGGCTCGCCGGCCACGACCGGTAGCGGCGGGAGCTGTCGCGCAGGCCGATGGTGAACTCGTCCTGATAGGCAAGCTCTCCTGAAACGGTCTGACCGGACGGAAGAGTCACCGTCACCTTGGCCGTGACTTCTCGCGGATACAGCATGCGCTGTTCGAGTCTCAGTCCTTCAAAACGCGTCGCGACGTGGGCCAGATCCCCGGTCGGCGAATGGCAGGACGCACACTTCCCCGCCCCGTTGAAATATTGCTTGCCCGCCTCGGCATTGCCCGTTTGCAGATCCGCGACATCCACGCCGCGCCGCCCGCCGACCAGTGCATCGGCTTTGGTTTTCTGATCGTGGATGAAGGCCACCAGCGCAGCCAGTTCGGCTTCGGAAAAGGAGAAACGCGGCATGCCTTTTTCCGGCCGCCCCTCGCGGATTACGGGAGCGATCTTGTCACCGGCAACGTCGCCCGCCACCAGTTTGGAGCGCGTCAAATCGGGCCCGTCCTCACCTCCACCCGCGTCGCGCCCATGGCAAAAGGCGCATTGCTGAAGGAACAGCGCGCCGCCGCGTTCGGAGGCGCTTTGCGCGGCGGCCAAAGACATCGTGGCCAGCAGAGGCAGCAGGTAATTTCGAGAGAAGAACATAAAATAGTGGGCTGTCCGCGAAGAACCTTCAGCCTCAGGTGGGGCGGGCTGTCAGCCGGGATCCGCTCTCCGGAGCGGCTCTGTCTTCTTGCTAAGAGAGAGCCTGCTTCAAAGCAGGCTGCCGGCTCAATAGCCCGCCCCACAACTGCGTCGTCGTAAAGATTCTTCGCGAACGTCCCACTAGAGAGGCTAACATGTCTGCCGCAGCGGTTTTAGTGTAACCTCGGCGGTATGAACATTGTCGAAGCGCATTACGCGCAGCCGGGGCTGCTGGAACGGGTGAGAACGGCGCTCCTCGCGAGCGGCCTGAACCCGGATCAACTGGAGCAGGCGGACCTGGCTAAATTCGATCAGTTCCACGTCGGCGGCCTCGATGCAACCAACCGGCTCGCCCGGATGGCGGCGATTCGACGAAGCGATCGTGTACTGGATTTAGGTTCGGGAACGGGCGGACCGTCGCGGCATCTGGCGGCGACTCTGGGCTGTCATGTAACCGGGCTCGATCTGACCACGGAGTTCTGCGAGGTCGCGACGATGCTGGCGCGCTCGACTGGCCTGTCGCATCTGCTGAGCTATCACCAGGGCGATGCCCTGCGGTCGCCCTTCGAAGACGGGAGCTTCGACGTCGTTTGGACGCAGCACGCGTCGATGAATATCGAGGACAAAGGCGCCTTGTATCGCGAGATATTTCGTCTGCTGAAGCCGGGCGGGCGGCTGGCGCTGCACGACGTCCTCGCCGGAACCGGGGCGGTGCGGTACCCGGTGCCCTGGGCGAGGCGCCCGGAGTTGAGCTTCCTGATTTCCGGCGAAGGCATGAAAAGCGCTCTCGAAGCGGCGGGTTTTCGCGAGCTGGCTTTAGACGATGTCACCCGGGAAGGAACCGAGGCGCTGCGCCAGGTCGCAGCCCGCGCCGGCGGTCCGGGCCTGGGAATCCAGACGTTCATGGGACCCGAATTTCCGGGGATGGTCGCGAATCTGGTCGCCAATCTCGATGGTGGCGCATGCCGTTTGGTGCAGGCGACCTACACGAATTAGTGGGTTGACCTCCTTTCTTGTTGGCACTATAATTTTCGGATGACTGCAAAACGTTTTATCACCCCCGTCGTTGCTTCCCTGTTGATTATCGGAGGCATTGCGATCGCCCAACCACCACCGGCCACGAACGTCTCCAAGGGTGCCCACCCTCATATCGCCGCGGCCCAGCGCCTCTGCAAACAGGCCTTCGAGAAAATCACCGAAGCCCAGGAAGCGAACGAATGGGACATGCAGGGCCACGCCAAGAAGGCGAAGGAACTGCTCGATCAGGTCAACAACGAACTGAAGCAAGCGGCGGAAGCGGCCAACAAGAATAAGAAGTAGTCTGGTCTCGCGGCGTCGGGCTTCCGCCTCGCTCAGCGGAAGTGTCGACAATCGATTCTCCTTGACAGTCTAGGAGAATGCCTGTACCCTTTCCCTAGATCTTCTAGGAGAAGGATATTTGTCAAAGCCACTCGACCTGTTGCAGGGCACGCTCGACCTGCTCATCCTGAAGGCGATCTCGCTGGGACCTCTGCACGGCTACGGCGTTTTGCTGCGCATTCAGCAGATTTCCAAGGACCGCCTGGAAATTCAGCAGGGCTCTCTCTATCCCGCCCTCTACCGCCTGGAGCGTCAGGCTTGGATCTCGAGCACGTGGGGCGAATCGGAGAACAATCGCAAAGCGAAGTATTACCGCCTCACCGCCACGGGCGAGCGCCAGCTCCGGTTGGAAGCGGAAAAATGGAACCGCATGACGGACGTCATCGGCGGCATCCTGCGCACCGCGCCGGAGAAATTATGAAGTTGCTTTCCTGGCTGCGCGATCTCTCCCGCCGTTCGCGCGTGGAATCGGAGATGGACACTGAACTCAAGTTCCACATCGAGAGTTTTGCTGACGATCTGGCCCGCCGGGGCGCAACGCGCGAAGACGCTCTGCGTCGCGCACGAGTGGAGTTCGGCGGTATCGAAGTGCACAAAGAAGAGTGCCGCGAATCGCTTGGTTTTCGTCTGTGGGACGAACTGCGCGCCGACTGCCGTTATGCGCTGCGCATGATGCGCCAGAACCCCGGCTTTACCGCGGTCGCCGTCGTTTCCCTCGGCCTCGGCATCGGCGCGAATACGGCGATCTTCACGTTCGCGCAGGATGTCCTGATGAAGCCCATGGGCGTGCCTCATCCGGAGCGGCTGCGCGTGTTCACCTGGGACGCGGGCCCGAAGGCGAACCTGACCAAGCATTTTTGGGGATCCGTCGGACCCGGGCTCGCCTCGCCGTTTCCGTACGCGCTCTATCTCGAAATGCAGCGCCACAACGACGTGCTGGACGACCTGGTCGCGTTTAAAGACGCTTATACATTGACTGCGACGGTCGATGGTCAGGCTGAACCGATCGACTGCGTTCTCGTTTCAGGTAACTTCTATCGGAGCCTCGCGCCGAGAATGATCGCGGGACGCGCCCTCGCGCCCGAGGACGATTCGCTTTCAGCGGTACCCGTGGTCGTGATCAGCGACGCCTACTGGGCGCGCCGTTTTGCCCGATCCGCCGAGGCTTTGGGCAAGAGCATCAACCTGAACCGCGTTCCCGTGACCATTGTCGGCGTGAATGCTCCGGAGTTCCAGGGCCCGAAGGCGGGAGGGACTCCCGACATCTTTTTCCCGATCAGCCTGCAACAACAAGTCATCCCGAACGCGAGGGGCTCTTTGCTGGCCAACCCCGATTATGGGTGGCTGATGATCATGGGAGGGCTGAAGCCGGGCGTTACCGATCAGGCGGCGAATACGGCGCTAAACGTGATTTTCCGAAACGCGGTTCATGCCACCCTCCCCGATAAAAAGGAAGGTGAGATCCCGCGCTTCTCCCTGATTCCGGGCAGCCGGGGCCTGGATCTGCGGCAGAATATGTTCAGCAAGCCGATCTACTTTCTGCTCGCTCTTTCCGGTCTGGTTCTCTTGATTGCCTGCGCCAACCTGGCGAATCTTCTGCTCGCTCGATCGACTACCCGCCGGCGCGAAATGAGTCTCCGTCTCGCTATGGGCGCCAGCCGCTCCAGGGTGATGCGGCAGGTTCTGACGGAAGGGATGCTGCTCGCTTTGCTCGGCGGCGCGGCCGGCTTGCTCCTTGGCTATTGGGGGAAAAACCTCATCCCGGGCCTGGTCGACGATTCCTGGCATCCCAGCGGCATTGATCCGCAGATGGACTGGCGTGTCTTCGCCTTCGCTTTGGTCATTACCGTCGCCACCGGCCTTCTGTTCGGCGTCGCTCCCGCGTGGCGCTGCACTCGCGCCGACGTAAATTCGGGCTTGAAAGAAACCGGACGCATGAGCACCAGCCGTCCCAGGGCCCTTCTCGGCAAAGCGCTGGTCGTGTTCCAGGTATCGCTCTCACTCCTGCTCTTAATTGGAGCGGGATTGTTCCTGCGCACTCTGACCAATCTGCGAAGCGCCGAGCTCGGTTTCAACCCGGAACACATTCTGTTGTTCGATCTCCACCCGCCGAGTTCACTTTCCGCGGCGGGGCAGCGCGTCGCTCTGTACCGGAGGATCGAAGAGAAGGTGGCCGCGCTTCCCGGGGTCCAATCCGCGTCCCTGTCTTCAGTGCCGTTGGTGGCCAACTCCGGGGACAATAGCTGCTTTCATCCCATCGGGAGAGCGGATCAAAATGGTCCGGCGATCAACATCGTCGGGCCGACCTTCTTCGAAACCATGGGCATTCCCGTGATGTTCGGCCGCAGCTTCACCTCTCGCGACAATGGGCATGCTCCCAAGGTGGCCATTCTCAACCGGACCCTGGCAAAAGAGTTTTTCCCGAACGCCAATCCTATCGGCCAGACGGTGATTTCCTGCGACCCCGGCTCAGTTCCAATCGAGATTGTCGGCGTCAGCGGCGACACTGAATACGACAACATCCGCAGCGGAGTGCCTCCAACGCTCTATCTTCCATACCTCCAGGAGGACGACGCGGTCCAGTTGACCTTCGAACTGAAAACCGCTGCCAGCACGGCCAGCATCGTCGCCGAAGTTCGCGAAGCGGTCCGCTCCGTCGATAAGGACCTTCCCCTCATCGATGTGCGGACGCAAACACAACAAATCGAGGCCACACTGTCCCAGGAACGTGTCTTCGCGACCCTCACCAGTGCGTTTGGCATCCTCGCCCTGATCCTCGCCAGCATCGGAATCTACGGCATTATGAGCTACACCGTCTCGCGGCGGACCAACGAAATCGGCATCCGCATGGCCCTGGGAGCCCGCTCGACCTCAGTCCTCTCGATGGTCCTGCGCGAGACTCTTCTCCTCGCTTTCATCGGCGTGATCGCCGGCCTAGCCGCCGCAGCCGCCCTGACGCGACTTGCGGCCTCCATGCTCTACGACCTCAAACCGAACGATCCGCTGACCTTCGCCGCCGCGGCCCTGCTCCTGGTCATCATCGCGCTGGCCGCCGGGTTCACCCCCGCGCGCCGGGCCGCGAGTGTCGACCCCATGCACGCCCTCCGTCACGAATAAGCTAGAGCTATGAAGCTCCTTCTAACCCTCTCGATCCTCGCCGGATCGCTCCTCGCCCAATCCCGCTCCGACGATGAAACAGCCGTCCGCGAAATCGTGCGCAAGTATGTCGATGCCCGCGACCAACAGGACCCCCGCGCCATCGAAGCCCTCTTCACGCATGACGCCGATCAGCTCGTCTCCTCCGGCGAATGGCGAAAAGGCCGCGAAGAGATCGTCCGCGGCACCATCGCCGCATCCCAAAACGAAGCCGGCAAGCGGACCATCACGGTCGAGTCGGTTCGATTCCTCGCCCCGGGCGTGGCCCTCGCCGACGGCCGCTACGAAATCGGAGAGCGCAGAATGTGGACCGCCCTGCTCCTCACCCGCGACTCCTCCGGCTGGCGCATCGCCGCCATCCGCAACATGCTGCCGGCAAAATAGTAACCTCTTTTCCCTAATCCGGTAATCTTATTAAATGCGAACCCTCTTTAACGACCTTCGCTACGGGCTCCGCCTGCTCCGGCAAGCCCCCACCTTCACCGCCATCGCGATCTGCGCCCTCGCCCTCGGCATTGGCGCCAACACCGCTATCTTTTCCACACTG
>JBEKOZ010000261.1:0-9234 GCA_049521275.1 Bryobacteraceae bacterium
ATTCTCCCGGCAGAGGTGGCTGTGCCAGGGGGCGTCTACGGCAACCTCCGCCAGATCGGGATCGGATCGCCTAGTTTCACGCAAGGCCAGGAATATGTGTTATTTCTGTGGACCAGCCGTACCGGAATGACTCAGGTGATCGGTCTGTCGCAGGGCCTGTTCAGCTTGACCCAGGATGAAGCGGGCGACACCGTGCTGAAACGCCCCGCCATTGCCGATCAGATGCTCGATAAGGCTGGCAACCAGGTAACCGACACGCCAGTGACCATCAAGTGGAGCGATTTTCGCGCCCTGATTCTTAAGACGATACCCAAGGCGACGGCCAAATGACCTTCCCGAAGCGAGTTCTGACCATCGCCGCAGCCCTAGCCGCGCTTTCCTCGCTCGCTTCCGGCTATTACCACTTTGTCTATTTCTCCGGCCGCAGCGCCCCGTTCAATCCCATCAACCTCCATTTCGACTTGACGCAGCTCGCCAACAACACGGTCTATTTCTTCATTTCCGACCAGGGGCCGAACGTTTTCGTCCCCGGCGACAGTTTCACGGCCGAGATCAGTGAACTGCAACTGGCGGCGCAGGCGTGGAATAACGTGCCCGGTTCGCAGATAAAGCTAGCCTACGGCGGACTCGAGAACGCCGCCACCACGCCGCAGTCGGCTCCAGGAGTCGATATCGTATCTTTTATCAGTGCCAACCCGCCCGCGTTTCTGCCGATCCTGCGCTCCACCATTCAGTTCCGCAAGAATCTGACGGTAACCAGTCCGCAGCAGGCCAGCTTTTACGATAGTTCGTTCACCACCATGGTGCACGAATTCGGACATTCTCTCGGGCTTCAGCACACCCTCACATCGGCGACGATGTCGACCTACATCACCCGCTCCACTACCAAGTCCATGCCGCTCGCCGCCGACGATATCGCCGGGATTTCGCTGCTCTATCCCACCCCCGGGTATCTCGCCACCACCGGCAGTATTTCCGGACAAGTGACGTTGGCCGGATCCGGCGTCAATCTGGCGAGCGTGGTCGCGCTATCCCCCACCACTGGCGTCGCGATCAGCAATTTGACCAATCCCGACGGCACCTATGAGATTGACGCGATTCCTCCCGGAAACTATCTGGTTTACGTTCATCCTCTGCCGCCGGCCGCGCAAGGTGAATTCGGTCCGGACGCCGTCGTGCTCCCGCTGGACCCCGCGCTGACTCCTTTTCAGGCCAATACCGGATTCGTCACCCAGTTTTATTCCAACACCCGCGACTGGACCCAGGCCGTACAGAATGGGCTAGTCCCGGTCAATGCCGCGAACATCTCGAACAGCATCAATTTCACCGTGCAGGGCAGCGCCGGCCCGGCGATCTACGCTCTGGAGCTCGCCGGCGCGGTGGGCAGTGCCGTCGAATATAATCCCATGCTCCAAGCCAACGGAGGCTACAGCCTGGAGTTCACCGCTCCGGGCACCCTGAACGGCACCCAGCTGGCTCCCGGGCTGAACGTCAGTTTTATTGGCAGCGCGGCGCCGGCATCGATCGCCCCCGGGTATGGGCCGAGTTACTTCGAGGATGGCTATATCTCCATGGGGATTTACACTTCCTCAGTCCAGTCCACCACCCCCGTGGCCATCGCCGTGACGGTGAACAACGACCTCTATGTGCTGCCGGCGGCGTTTTACGTGGTTGCTGCCGGTGCCCCCGCGCTTTCGACTCTGAGCGCTCCGGGCACCGATTCCAGCGGCAATCCGATGGTCACCGTTTCCGGCGCTAATCTGTCATCCACCACGCAGATTGTCTTCGATGGCACTCCGGCAAATCTCCTCAGCGCGAATGCCGACGGATCGCTTACCGTCTCGGTGCCACCCGCGCCGGCTTCTTACAGCTCGTCGATCGAGGCGCTCAACCCCGACGGCCAAACCTCGGGGCAGGCGATTCCCACCGGCGTGCCTTTGCAGTATCAATATAACTACGTCAATCCCGCTGCGATCTCCATCCCCGGTCCGCAACAGGCGGTTTTACCGGCAACCTCCACCTGGATCCAGATCACCGGCTACAATACCAATTTCAACTCCCAGACCGTGGTCGGATTCGGTTCGAGCGACCTCGTCGTCCAACAGGTGTTCGTGATCAGCACGACTGAGCTATGGGTCAACGTCGCGGTGAACCCGCAGGCGCAACCCACCTCGGCCACCGTGACCGTCACCACCGGCCTCCAGGCCGCGACTCTCACACTGGGGATGCAGATTCTGGCCGCGAACCCGGCCCAGATCAGCTTAGCGGCGCCGGCCACCAACCTCCTCACCGGTCTGACCGGTACACCCGCCGGCGGCACCGCCGCGATCAACGTCACCAACCTCCCGCCGGGCGTGACCGGCTCCTCCACACCGGGTTGGATCTTGACCATTGGCAGCGAGCAGGCCTCCTGGTCCGTCGTGAATGGCGTGATCAACGCCATCGTCCCCGGCGGCGTCACCAACGGACCCGCAATCGTCACCTTGACGTCGCCCACCGGCGCGACCATCCCTCCCATCGTCATGAAGATCGACGCGCCGCCTCCGATCATCGGAGTGATCATCAACGCGGCCGGCGCGGTCGTTTCGCCCACCACCCAGGTGCATCCAGGCGATACCCTGATCCTCAATGTCTCGAATTTTGGCGACAACATCACGCCCTTGACCATCCCCAACATTTTCGTCACCCTCGACGCCGTCAACGGACAGGGCGGAATCAACGTCCCCGTCCTGGCCCTGGCCCTCAACGGGGCGATTCAAGTCCAGATCCCCGCCTCGGCGGCCAACAATCCCGCATCCCCCATCACGGTCGGCATTGGCACCCGCGTCTCCGCGCCGGTGCTCCTGAACATCCATAATTAGAGGTTGGATCCATCGACTGAACTCCGGGCCCGCGCCGCCGCCGCTCACGGTATCGAGCTCGCCTACACCGACATCTGGGGACACACTCATCAGACCCCCGACGACGTCATTGACGCGATCCTCAAATCTTTTTCCTCAGACGCTGCCGAGCCGCGTCCATTGCCGTCCACTGTCGTCGTCCGCGAACACGCGGATTCGCTCGCTCTTCGCGTCCCCGCCCACGAAACCGGCTCGATCAAGCTCGAAATTCAGTGGGAGCAAGGCGAGCTCGAGCACCACTGGTTCTGGCTCCCCGAACTCGCGACCTTCGAAGACGGAGCCAGGCGTCTCCCACTCCCCTCCAACCTGCGCCTCGGCTATCACCAACTCCGCGTCTATCTGATGCGACAGCCCGAATTGGAGATCCTGGTCGAATCCCACTTCATCGTCTGCCCCGCCCGCGCCAGCTCTTTCGAAGGCCGAGCCGCCGGCGTCGCGGTCAGCCTCTACGGACTCCGCTCCGGGCGCAACTGGGGCTGCGGCGATTTCACCGATCTCCTCGCCGCCATCGATTCCTTCGCCCGCGCCGGCTGCGCCTTCATCGCCCTCAATCCGCTCCACGCCATCGCGAATCGCCAGCCCTACAACACCAGCCCCTACCTGCCGCAGAGTTCCCTCTACCTCAACTTTCTTTATCTCGATGTAGGCCGCACCGGCGCCCTCACCCTCACTGCCGCCGAGCTTCACGAGATCGAGCTGCTCCGCGCCTCCGAATTTGTCGAGTACGAACGCGTGTCGTCATTGAAGCTCGCCGCGCTTGCGCGCGTCTTCGCGTCCTTCGCCGGATCTCCCGATTTCGACGCGTACGTTGCCGCCGAAGGCGCGCACCTCCACGACTTCGCCGTCTACTGCGCCCTCGATGCCGAGATGCATCGCCGCGACCCCAATGTCTGGCTCTGGACTGACTGGCCCGAACCGTTCCGCGATCCCCGCTCGCCCGCCGTCGCCCAATTCGCGCTCGAACATCAGGACCAGGTTCTGTTTTACAAATTCTTGCAGTGGCACATCGACCTACAGCTCGCCGAAGCGCAATCCCACGCCCTCGCCGCGGGAATGAAGATCGGCCTCTATCACGATCTCGCCCTCGCCACCGATCGTTTTGGAGCCGACCTCTGGTCCCACTCCAGCTTCTATGTCAAGGGCGCCCGCGTCGGCAGCCCTCCCGACGATTTTTCGCCCAACGGCCAGGACTGGGCCTTCCCCCCGCCCGACCGCGACGCCCACCGCGACAACGGGTATGCACTTTTCGCCCAGTCGATCCGCAATAACGCCCGCCACGGCGGTGCGCTCCGCATTGATCACGTGATGCGCTTTTTTCGTCTCTATTGGATTCCCGACGGCATGCCCGCCACAAACGGCGCCTATGTCCGCGATTACGCCTCCGATTTGCTTGGCGTCCTGACGCTCGAAAGCCTGCGCGGAAACTTCATCGTGATCGGCGAAGACCTCGGCACCGTCACCGGCGAAGTCCGTCGATCGTTAGCCGAGACGGGAATTCTCAGCTACCGCCTTTTCTGGTTCGAGCGCGACCCAGCCGGCAATTTCCGTCGTCCCGAGGAGTATCCGGCCCACGCCGTCGTCTCCACCACCACCCATGACCTGCCCACCCTGGCTGGCTTCGCCTCCGGCCGTGACATCGAATCCCGCCGCGCCGCCGGACTCATCGACGAAGAAGCCTATCGCTTCCAGCACGCCGCCAGGGAAGATGAAAAGGCCCGCCTCAACTCCATCCTGCTGGCCACCGGCTTCACCAACGACCCCATCGGCTTCCTTTTATCGACTCCCTGCGTCCTGGCCGTCGTGAATGAAGAGGATCTGACCGGCGAAACCGAGCAGCAAAACCTCCCCGGTAGCACCTGGCAGTATCCCAACTGGCGCAGAAAAATGAAAATTCCAGTGGAGGAGTTCGCCGCCATCGAAAGCCGCCTGGCAGAAGCCATCGCCAAAAGCGCCCGCGCGTTCTTGTAGGGCGGCCAATTTTGGCAGCAGCCGCCCTTTCAGGCGGCTCCCGATAAGTGCCAGAAAATACAAGTCTTACCGTCTTCCGTATAGTTTTTCAAATGCGACTTGATCCTCCATCTCAAAATGAGCCAAAACCACTGAATACCGCATCGCCGACAGTAGAACGATCGATCCTGCTTGCCGTTCCGACACAACTGAATTAATTTCTTGCGGTCCGCAACCCGTTTTGTGCTAATATGCTTAAAGCTTTTGAAAACTTGGCACTTCGCTTTGATCCTCACCGCTCAACACCTGTTTGTAGCCTCCTGTATCAATCGATTTTCCCAGCCTTTCCATTGCTAGATTTAAGGAGATCATTATGAAAGAGACCGGAACGGTCAAGTGGTTTAACGCCGCAAAAGGATTTGGATTTCTCGCGCGCGAGAATGGCGAAGACGTGTTTGTGCACTTCTCGGCGATTGAAGCGACGGGCTACCGTTCGCTAGACGAGGGCGCGCGCGTCCAGTTTGTTGTGAAGCAGGGCCCGAAAGGGTTGCAGGCCGAACAAGTAAGTTTGGCCTAGATGTCAAAAACCTGCGGCGATACCGCTCGTTTCAACAGGCTTCGGAAGCAAAAAATTGCATTGCGGCTGAAAACCCGCACCCTGCGCGCGGAGCTAAACGCCGCCGCGGCAGCCAAGCCTGTAGCCAGCAAATAACTACCTAACAAAACCGTGTGCGGCCGCATGAACCATGCGCCGCACACAACGTCTAGAAACCCTCGACCGATTCCGACCGCGCTCCCATGCTCTACCGCGCCGTGACCAAAGGAAGTGGTTTCTTGACGGAGTTCAACGTGGAAACGGCGGCGCGCCCGCCATCAGTCTACAGCGCTAATCCCAACCGCAGCTCCGGTCAGCAACGTGACCATGCCCTCCATCCGGGATTCCAGCCGGCCTGCCATCGCCTCCAGATACTGCCTCAGCTCTTGGTCCATCGCATCACCAACTCAAGTCTACAGGAAATAATCCTTCACCTTATCGAAAATGCCCTTCTCCTGAGGCTCATTTTCAGCCGGCAGCAACTCCCGCAGCTGCTCGAACAGCTTCCTCTGCTCGCGCGTCAGCTTCGATGGAACCTTCACATCCAGGTGTATATACAAATCGCCCCGGGCGCTCGAATTCAGATGAGGCACACCCAGGCCCTTCAACCGCAAACGGCTCCCCGCTTGCGAACCTTCCGGAATCTTGATCGTCTGCAACCCGTCGAACGTCAGAATATCGATCGTTGCGCCCAGCGCCGCCTGCCCGATGTTCACCGGAACGGTGCAGTGCAGATCGCTCTCATGCCTTTCGAAAATCGGATGCTCGGCCACCTTCAGCACGACGTATAAATCGCCCGGCGGCCCACCGTTCCCACCCGGCTGCCCTTCCTGCGTCAGCCGCAACTGCGTCCCGTTGTCGACCCCCGCCGGAATATTCACCTTGATCTTGCGCTCGCGCCGAAGATAGCCTTCGCCGCGGCATTCCTTGCAGGGACGGCGCACAATCTGCCCGCGCCCGCCGCACTGCGAACAGCTTCTTCTCACGGATAAGAACGCCTGCTGGTAAATCACTTCGCCGCGGCCCCGGCACATCGGACACGTCACCAGCCCGTCTTCGGGCTCCGCGCCTTTACCGTGGCACCGGCCGCACTCTTCCATGCGCGCGACTTGAATATCCACCGACAAACCGCGCATCGAATCTTCAAATCCGATTTCGAGGTCGTAGCGGACATCCTCGCCGCGCTGCGCTCTCGATCGTTTTTGCTGGCTCCCGCGTCCGAATACGTCGCCGAATCCGAACACGTCGCTTAAGATATCGCCCAGGTCTGGAAATCCCGTGGCATCGAATCCGCCGTTGCCCGCCGCCGTCGGCACTCCCTGATGGCCGAATCGATTGTAAGCCGCGCGCTTTTGCGGATCGCTCAGAACGCTATACGCCTCGGCGCATTCCTTGAATCTTTCCTCCGCCTCGCGGCTGCCGGGATTGCGGTCGGGATGATACGTCATCGCGAGCCTGCGATAGGCGCTCTTAATCACGCCATCGTCGGACTCGCGTTCCACGCCTAAAATTTCGTAGTAATCTCGTCTGGTCACGGAACTCATTTCGCCTGCGGCTGTACCGCTACCTTCACCATCGCCGGCCGCAGCATCCGGCCCTTGAAATTGTAGCCTCGCTGAAAGTCCTCGAGCACCGTATCCGGCGCCGCCTCTTCGGTCTCCACCTTATCCACCGCGTGGTGAATATGTGGATCGAAGGCCTGCCCTTCCGATATAATCGGCTCCAACCCGAGTTTCTTGAGAGCATCGTAGAACCGCTGGTAGATCAATTCCATGCCCTTGACGTATTCCTTGTCGGACGGGTCCGCTTTGAGCGAGCGCTCAAAATCGTCGAGCACCGGCAGCAGGGCCCGCACCGCCTCCATGGACGCGTATTCATAAAGTTCGCCGCGCTCCCGCTCCACGCGCTTCTTGAAATTCTGAAATTCGGCCTGCGCTCGCAGCACCCTGTCCTGGAGCTCAGCCTTTTCGCCCGCGAGTTGGTCGAGCTCCTTTTGCAGTTCGCTCGGATCCGGGACCTCTGTTGTAGTCTGCCCTGGCTTCGACAGGAAGATGGAATAAAGTCATTTTTCCAGAATCACCAGCGCCATCGCCTGCACCGATGTATGAGTGATGGACAGCGAAACGTTCTGCACACCCAGTTTCCGCGCGTATTCGGCCGCTTTGCCGTGGAACTGAAGCGTCGGGCGGCCGGAGGGGAGATTGGCGACTTCAAAATCGCGCCACTTGACGCCGCCGTGCCAGCCGGTGCCGAGCGCTTTCATCCCCGCTTCCTTGGCGGCGAAGCGGGCGGCGTAGCGCTCGTACAGATTGGCTTTTTGCTCAGAGTAGACGATTTCTTGATCCGTGAAAACGCGTTCGAGGAAGCGGCGGCCGTAACGTTCGACGGCGTTCCTGATGCGCGCGACTTCACAAAGATCGACGCCTGAGCCGACAATCACGATCCGGCTCCAGGGGAGGTGATGGTAAGGCGGCCATGCATCACACCTTTGGTCGAGATCAGGGCGTCGGCCATTTTCTGCACCGCGGCGGCCCTGCCCTTGAGGATCAAGACTTCGAGACAGTTGTGATGATCCAGATGCACGTGCAGCGTCGACAGGACCAGGTGAAAATGGTCGTGCTGCATGGCGGTGAGGCGATCCGACAGAAGGCGCACGTGGTGATCGTAGACCAGGGTCAGGGTGCCGACAACGATGCTGTCCGGCTTCCCGGCGGTTTTCTCGATGAGCGCTTCGCGGATCAGATCGCGAAAGGCCTCGGAGCGGTTGGTGTATCCGCGCTGGCCGATGTACTGGTCGAATTTTTCGAGAAGGTCGGAATCGATGGCTACGCCGATGCGGCTGAGTTCGCTCATTTGATTAGAGCTTAGCGGCTTTCGACCAGCAGAGTCACGGGGCCGTCGTTGACCAGCGAAACGGCCATATCGGCCTGGAAAACTCCCGTTTCGACGCGCAGGTTACCGCGCCGCGCGATGGCGACAAAATGCTCGTAAAGAGCGCGCGCCTGTTCGGCTGGAGCGGCATCGTCGAAACTGGGACGGCGGCCCTTGCGGCAATCGCCGTAAAGAGTGAATTGCGATACGACGAGCAGATCGCCTCCGGTATCGAGCACGCTGCGGTTCATTTTGCCGTCCTCGTCATGGAAAATGCGCAGGTTCAGGACTTTCTGGGCAAGGAACTCCGCATCGGCTGCCGTATCCAGCTTCGACACGCCGAGAAACACCAGGAGCCCGGGGCCGATTTCGCCCGCGACAGCATGATCGATCACAACGCTCGCCTCCGTGACACGCTGCAAGAGCGCCCGCATAGATGTGAGACTAATATAGCGACATGATTGAGACCTACGCGTACGCACGTGCCGGGCTGCTGGGCAATCCAAGCGACGGGTATTTCGGAAAAACGATCGCCTTCCTGGTGCGTAATTTTCGCGCGCGCGTGCTGCTGTACCCCAGCGCGCGGCTGGAGATCACGGCGTCGAAGGCCGATATGCCGGTGTTTGAAAGCCTGGAGGATCTGCACGCCAGTACGCGCTGGCGAGGCTATTACGGCGGCATTCGCATCATTCAGGCGCTGATTGTGCGGTTCCATGATTATTGTCTGGCCCACGGCATCGAACTTCCCAATCGAAATTTTACGATCGAATACGAATCCACCATCCCGCTGCGCCTGGGAATGGGCGGATCAAGCGCGATCATCATTGCGGCGCTGCGCGCGCTGTGCCAGTACTATTCGGTGGAGATTCCGCCGGCCGTGCAGGCCAAGCTGGCACTCGAAACGGAGACCGAGGAACTGGG
>JBEKOZ010000262.1:0-6920 GCA_049521275.1 Bryobacteraceae bacterium
TCACGACGAGGCTGTTGCGAAAGATCATGAGAACCTGTCCTTTTTTAGAGAGATTTGACTAGTATAAACGACATTGTATGTTAAAAATGTCAAGCCAAAGCTTGCTGGACTGAACAGGGCTTGGAAGGTCCTGTGGGGCCGGGCTTCAGCCCGCAGCCGACTTCAGGCGGCCGCGCTAACGAGCCGCGACCGCAGGAAGCGGTTTCAGCCGCAACGTTGCCGCCGGGAACCTCCGCAAGGTAGCCGGTGTCTTAATGAGGTGCATCGTCTTCTCGCAATCGCCGCCCTCGCCCTGACCGGCTGCGGCCCCGGGCTGGTTCTCAATTACTCGGTGGATATGACGCGTGATCAGATGCTCGCGCGGGCCGACCACATCTTCATCGGAGTCATCGAGAAGCAGGAGTATGAGAACTGGCTATTTCTGAAGCCACCCGGCGCAAAGCGAGGCGATTGGACGATCCTGAAGCGCCAGGTCCGCATCGAGACCTTGCTCCGCGGCCAGGAAGCGCGCCACACCGTCTTCCTTTACGAATACTTCCCAACGGAGGGACTGAGTGGCGATTGGAACTCTACCCAGGAAGGCCAACGCGACCTCTTCCTCGTCCGCGTCGAAAACGGGCGCTATCACCTGGTCCGGGACTTCTGGCGAAGCATCTTTCGGATTTACAGCGGCAAGCATGATCGCCTTCCGCAAGATGCCCAGCATCAATTTTGGGAACGCGTTGGCCTGCTAACTTGGTGGCCGGGCGAAAGTCACCGCTTTGGCGATCCCGTTCGCATGGACCCCGGTCAGGCGCTAGGTCAGTGGAGAACGGCAAAACTGGCGCGCGGCTTCGTCCGCAATCCGGCACAAGACACCCGGGTTTTCGGCTGCCAAGTCCTGATGCTGATGGACCGCTGGCAGGATGAGTGCTGGGAACAACTCTCTCCGGAGGATCGGGCGACCTTGACGGCGCATGGATCGATTCCCGCCGAACGACTTCTACAACCGTACGATTTCGGCGCGATGGAGGAATGGAACCGGGCCGCCAAAGCGAACGATCTCGACATGCTGCGTCTCCTGACCACCGTCAATCGCCCCACCCTCCGCCGAGAATTCTGCCGACTCTTCGCCCAGCGCTTCCCCACTGACCTCGACAACGGCTGCCCCGCCGACAGGCTCCCGCCCGCCACCGTTGTCACCCAGGACGGCGATGTTCCATTGGTCGGACTGTGGCCAACAAGTAAGGACGGTAAGTAAGGAGTGGTATCCTTACTATATGGAGAAAAGCTTCACCAGCGTTCTTACCAGCAAAGGACAAATCACGGTCCCCCAGGAAGTCCGTGAACGTCTCGGCCTGAAACAAGGCGACCGCGTCGAGTTTGTCGCCGAAAAGAACCGCACCGTTGTCCGCCGCGCTGAGACCGGGGAGAACCCGTTCGCGAAGTACGTGGGCGTGCTACCCGCTTTCCCGGGGGGAAGAAAGCAAATCAATGCCTGGATTCGCGACCTCAGGGGCCACCCTGATGAAGAATGAGAACCGCGATCGACACCAACGTCATCTCGGCTCTTTGGACAGGCGAACCTTCGGCTGAAAAGCTCGCTGCCTTGCTCGCACGCGCGAGTCGCGCCGGAGCGCTGACGATCGCGGCGCCCGCATACGCCGAGCTGCTCGCTTATCCGGGGGCGACACTTGATTTCGTGGATAGCTTTCTCGCTTCGACCAGAGCCGTGGTTGATTTTCGCCTCGGCGAAGCAATCTGGCGCGAGGCAGGCCTTCGGTTCGCCAAGCACGCCGCTCGGAGAAGATCGTCGCGCATGGGCCCGCCAAGACGGCTACTCGTCGATTTCGTGATCGGCGCCCATGCTCTCCTCCGCGCCGACCGGCTGCTCACGCTCGATACGAGCCTCTACAAACAGGATTTCCCGGACCTCAAAATCATCACCAGCGACTAGTGAATCGTCCGAGTCTTCCGATTCATATAATCCACCAGCAAATACTGCCCCAGCGTGTACGGAGTCGTAAAATAAGCCTTCCCCCGGCACAACGCCGTGACTTTCTGCACAAAATTCACCAGCCCATAATCGCTAGCCAGCATAAACGTATTAATTAAAATCCCCGCCCTCTTGCACCGGCTCACTTCCTCAAGCGTCCGCGAAATCACCAGCGGGTCGAGCCCGAATGCATTCTTATAAATCCGCCCATCCTCCAGCGTCAGCGCGCTCGGCTTGCCGTCCGTGATCATGATGATCTGCTTCATGTCCTTGCGCTCTTCTGACAGCAGCCTCTGCGCCAGAATCAGCCCCTCGCGCGTGTTCGTATAATAAGGACCCACCTGCGCCCGCGCCAGCTCCTCCATCCGCAGCTCTTCCGCCGAATCGTGAAACAGCACGCAGCGCATCGAATCGCCCGGATACTGCGTGCGAATCAGGTGCGCCAGCGCCAGCGCCACTTTCTTCGCCGGCGTGAACCGGTCCTCGCCATAAAGAATCATGCTGTGGCTGCAATCGAGCATCAGCACCGTCGCGCAGGAACTCTGATACTCGCTCTGATGCACCTGCAAATCCTCGTATTCGAGGTTCAGCGGCAGCTTCACGCCCTCCCTCTGCATCGCCGAAAACAGCGTCTGCCCGATGTCCAGATTCATCGTGTCGCCGAACTCATATAGCTTCGTCGCCCCGCACGTCTCGACCCCCGTCGCCAGATCCCGCGTATCATGCGCCCCGAAACTGGCATGCCCCAGCGATCCCAGCAAATCCTTCAGCGTCTTAAATCCTAAAAAATCGACGCTCTTGTCGGTGACCTTCACCTCGACTTTCGATTGCGCCTCGCCCTTGCCGCCCGCCTGCGGCTCCGTCGTGATGTAGCCTTCCTCCACCAGCTTCTGGACCAGCTTGCTCAGCAGCTGATCGAGCTGCTCCTCAGTCATCGATTCCAGTTGCCGGCGCACCTGCTCCGCGCGCTCCGGATCGAACATGTCGCCCCGCTCGATCGCCTGTTCGAGCGCCCTCTTCAGATCCTCCAGCGTTTTCGCGTTCATCTCGCTGAACTGAAAATAAGGATCGTTGAACCCGCTTTCGAGGAAAAAATCCGCCAGCGCCCGCATCAGATCCTCGGCGCTCAAGCCCAGGTCGTCGCCCGTGTAGCGTCCATAGCGGACGGACTTCATTGGAAATTCCTTTTTGCCGCCCTCTTCTGAGGGTCTTCGGGCTCCCGCTTCCGCGGCTCCGCCATGAACCCGACCTCTTCGTTCCGGCTGATCCGCCGATGCGCGTAGAGGCCCTCGAGAATAAATTCCCCCGCCGCCGCCCGCACCGCATCCGGCTCGCTGACCCCCAGCGCGAGCTTCGCCGTCTTCTCCATCAAATCCGGAATCGCCGACAACTCGCTGACCATCGCCGCCGACGGCGCCGTGTCTTCCAGCTTCAACTGCCCGCCGTTCTCGAAAAATCGCACGATCGCGTTCAGATTCTCGCCCTCGAAATAACTGGTGAACACTTTGCCGGTAGCCAGCCGAATCAGCTCCCGCGCCACCGTATCGCCGCCCTTCAGCTCGCCCTCATATTCCAGTTCGAGCTTCCCCGTAATCGACGGCAGCGCCGCGTAAATGTCCAGCACCCGCGGCACCGCGATCTCCTCGCCCGCCACCAGAGCCCGCCGCTCCGCATTGGACGCGACATTCTCCAGCACCGAAATCGGCAGCCTCTGGCTGACCCCGCTTCGCTTGTCGACCCGCTTGTCATCCCGCGCCGAAAACGCCAGTTGCTCGACGATCTCCCGAATATAATCCGGCACTCTCAGCTCCATGGCCGACCCGCGCGACATCCACGCCTCCTGCTCGGTAATCGCCAGCCCCTGCTCCAGCAGCAGCGGATAATGCGTCCGAATCTCGCTCCCAATGCGATCCTTAAGCGGCGTAATAATCTTCCCGCGCGCCGTGTAATCCTCCGGATTCGCCGTGAACACCAGCAGCAGATCGAGCGGCAGCCGCACCGGATACCCTTTGATCTGCACGTCGCCTTCCTGCATGATGTTGAACAGCCCCACCTGTATCTTCCCCGCCAGGTCCGGCAGCTCGTTAATCCCGAAAATCCCCCGATTCGCGCGCGGCAGCAGGCCGTAATGAACCGTCAGTTCATCGGAAATATTCTGCCCCAGCCGCGCCGCCTTGATCGGATCGATATCCCCGATCATGTCCGCGATGGTCACGTCCGGCGTCGCCAGCTTTTCCACGTACCGCTGCTCCCTGGAAAGCCACGCAATCGGCGTCGCGTCGCCCTTCTCGCGAACCAGCCTCCGGCACGCGCTGCAAATGGGCGCGAACGGATTATCCCGAATCTCGCATCCCGCAATATACGGCGTGTGCTCGTCCAGCAGCGTCACCAGCATTCGGATCAGCTTGGTCTTCGCCTGCCCGCGCAGCCCCAGCAGAATGAAGTTGTGCTTCGACAGCACCGCGTTCACCACCTGCGGCACCACCGTCTCTTCATACCCGACGATCCCGGGAAACAGCGGCTCTTTCTTTTTCAGCTTGCAGATCAGGTTCTCGCGCAGCTCGTCTTTCACGTTGCGCAGGGAGGAGCGCGTCTTCTTCAGAGACCCAATCGTCTCCGGAAGACCCGCGGAGGGGTGTTGCATATCGCGATTGTAGCAATTTGTTATGCTTTGCTTTGCCAACCGACCTCGCGGACCTGGATTTTCGCCGCTTCTGGCAGCGCCTCCAATCCATGGGCCTCAACGCCTATGAGGCCCGATCCTACCTCGTCCTCGTCGGCCATCCCCGCTTCAAGGCCCTCGAACTGGCCGCCCGCGCCCACGTCCCCCGCCAGAAAATTTACGAGGTCCTCGACAGCCTGGTCGAAAAAGGCTTCGCCCAGGTCATCCAGGAAAAGACCAAATTATTTTCCGCCGTCCCGCCCGACGAAGCCATCCCCAGCTACATGTCGCGCCGCGCCCGGTCGCTAACGCAGCAGCTCGCCGATCAGGAACAAGCCGCCGCCGGCATGGTCTCCGATCTCATGGCCGCCTACTCCGAAGGCCAAGGCGGACGCGGCACCCTCGACTACCTCCGCATCGTCAACGACCCCGGCCAGGTCGCCTCCCAGTTCCGCAAAATGTTATCCGAAGCCCGCGAAGAATATCTGGAATTCTCCCGCCCGCCCTACGCCGTGGACCCTTTGGACGCCGAATCCGTCATCCAAGCGAGAGCCCGTGGCGTAAGCTGCCGCATGCTGGTCGAGCACGGCCACGAAAATTTCCTGGCCGAATATCAAGCCGCCGGAGTCGAAGTCCGCCAGATCGAAAAGGTGCCCATGAAACTCGCCCTCCTCGACGCCCGTCAAGGCCTGATCGCCCTGCTGGACCCGGTAATCACCAAGCCCGCCTGGACCTCCCTCATCTTCGATCATCACGGCATGGCCGAAGCCATGAAAGGCCTCTTCGAAGACTACTGGCGCCGCGCCACCTAATCTTGTGGCGCGAGCTTCAGCTTGCAGCGCCGGCTTCAGCCGGCGTCAGGCAGCCCATACCGCCCAGGCACGTCCCGCACAAACTCCTCCCAAGTAGTAAACAACTCCGCCTTCATCCCCACCGCGAGAGCCCCTAAAACATTCTCCTGCCTGTCATCAATAAACAGGATCTCCCCCGGCGCCCTTCCAAGCCCGCGAAAGGAATGTTCATAAATCCCCGCCTGCGGCTTAAAAAGTCTCAAGTCACAAGAAAACGTCACATGGTCGAAATGTTCCAGAAAACCCCCGGCCCCCCGCAGCGCCCCCGCCATCGGATGCGGCAGATTGGACAAAATTCCCACCGTGTACCCGTTCGCGCGCAGCAAATCGATCCAGGAGAGCACCCGCGCATCGAACGTGTTCCAGAATCCGATCTCGTGCTCGACCATGCGCGCAATCAAAGGTGCATCAAACTCCGTCGAAGCCGCCGCCGCAACCTTGCCCCAATATTCCTCCGGCGACAACCCCCCATCGTAAGGAAGCCGTTCCCCCCAAAACGCCCGCAAAAATTCGTCGACCGGAAGCCTGCACTCCGCCGCCGCGCGAGCAATCTTTTCCTCGGAAACCGGAAAACAAATGACGTTCCCAAAATCAAAAACAACAGATCGGATCTTCACTTAGCGTCCGCCGTGCGCCCCATCCGCCACCTGCGGCTCCCTCCGCGTGCGAATCTCCCGCACCGCGTAAATCCGCCGACCCTGGCTCTCGAAATAGGTGCGCACCAGCACCTCGCCCAGCAACCCCGTGCAGAACAGGATCACGCCCGTCACCACCAACAGGGCCGCCAGCAAAATCAGCGGACCATGCTCCGCGATCAAATCCCGCCCAGTCCACATTTTTTCCACGCCCAGCCCGAACAGCGTCGCGCTGCCCACCCCCGCGCAGAACACGCCCCACTTGCCAAAAAAATGCATCGGACGCGTGAAATATTTCAGCAGGAACCAGATCGTGAAGATGTCGAACATCACGCGAAACGTCCGCCCCAGTCCGTAATGCGACCCTCCCGCCGCCCTCGGCAGATTGCGGATCGGCACCTCCGCTACCCGAGCTCCATAGAACGCCGCCAGCGCCGGAATAAACCGGTGCAGCTCGCCGTACAGGTTCACGTCTTTCAGAATTTCCGCGCGATACGCCTTGAACGTCGTGCCGAAGTCGCGCAGCTCGACGCCCGAAACCTGCGCCATCATCCAGTTCGCGATGCGCGAAGGAATCTTGCGCGTCACCGCGTTGTCCAGCCGGTTCTTCCTCCACCCGCTCGCGATGTCGTAGCCCTCGTCGATTTTTTCAAGCAGCGCCGGAATGTCCTCCGGAGCATGTTGCAGATCGCCGTCCAGCGAAATAATGATGTTGCCCTGCGCCTCGTCGAACCCCGCCGCCAGCGCCGCCGTCTGTCCAAAATTCCGCCGCAGCCGGATCACCTTCAGCCGGTGGT
>JBEKOZ010000263.1:0-6880 GCA_049521275.1 Bryobacteraceae bacterium
GGCTACTTTGGAGGGATTGGTTCGCGACGCGAATGGCAAACCCGTCGCCGCTGCGTCCGTTTCGCTGGGAGAGGGATTGTCGGCGCGCACCAATGCGGAGGGACGGTATCGCTTTTCGAAACTTGGCGCGGGCACCTACACGCTGCGCGCGGAGATGGCTGGATACGTCGCGGTCGCCGCCGGTCCTTTTAATCTGGGAGCCAAGGAGACGAAACAGATCGACCTGAAGCTCGCCGACGCGCCGGCGTTCTTCGACGAGCCGAATTTTATCGTCGCGGGCGTCACGGATACCGTGAATCGCGGCGGCCACGGGTCGGAAACAGTGGTGCGCTCGACGGAAGCGCTGACCAGGGCCGCGGCGTCGCTAGCAGACGCCTCTCCGAAATCGGCAGGCGAAGCGGAGTCGCATCATTCGCGCGCGGTGGCGGAAGAGAAGCGGGGAAACGCGCTGGAGGCGGCTCGCGAGTATCAGCGCGCGGCGGAACTCGACGCGTCGGAGAACAATCTCTTCGATTGGGGAACGGATCTACTGACGCATCGTGCCGCCGATCAGGCCGTGGAAGTTTTCGCGAAAGGCAATCGCTTGTTTCCCAGATCGGCGAGAATGCTGCTGGGTTTCGGCGCGGCTTTGTACGCGCGCGGCTCCTACGACGAAGCGGCGCGGCGCTTTTTCGAAGCGGTGGATCTGAACCCGCGCGATCCCGCCCCTTATGTGTTCCTGGGAAGAGTTCAAAGCGTCGAGATCACGCTCCTCGATGGCTTCTTCGAAAGGCTACGGCGATTTGCCGAATTGGCGCCTGGCAACGCCTTGGCGAACTACTACTACGCGGCGATTCTGTGGAAGCGCGGGCAGGACCCGGAAACCGCGGCGCGGGTAAAACCGCTGCTGGAAACGGCGGTGCGGCTCAACCCGGGCCTCGGCGATGCGTATTTTCAGATGGGGATGGTCTACGCCGATCTCAAGGATTTTCCCAAGGCGATTGCGGCCTATCAAAAAGCGATCGAAGCAGGCACCGGGGACGCGCACTATCGGCTTGCGCAGGCCTACCAGCGGAGCGGCGAACCAGTAAAGGCTCGGAAAGAGTTCGACCTTTATGAGCAGTTTCGCAGGACGTCGGCGGCGGAAGAGGAGCGCAAGCGGAACGAGATTCAGCAGTTCGTGTTTCGCTTGCGGGATCGATAGCTCAGCGAGACGGCGTAGGTGCGCTCATCAGCCTGACGAACATTTGATAAAACTTCTCCGTGTCCAGGTCCATTTGGATTTCGACCGGTTGGCCGGCGAGCCCCGGCTTGTCCGCCTCCGTCCACGTCACCGTATTTCCGTAGCCCGCGCCGTGCGTGATGTCGACGCCCATGTAGCGCGTTTCCCGCCGCGTGATCAGCGACGGGTCGATCCAGGCCGCCGCGGCCAGTTCGTCCCACATATAATCGTTGCCGTCGCCCGGCAGGAAAAAGCGCCCGAGATAATGCGCCAGGGCCGTGCCGCTGGATTCGATGCGCTTGACCATCGCCTGAGTCAGCTTCGTTTTGATGGAAATATCCGTCGGCGTGCAGACGATCTTCTTCCAGGGTGCGCGCAGCGCGATCTCGGCGGCTTCGGGATCGAACCAGAAATTAAATTCGTGGCGCGG
This sequence comes from Bryobacteraceae bacterium, assembly GCA_049521275.1. GTDB lineage: Bacteria > Acidobacteriota > Terriglobia > Bryobacterales > Bryobacteraceae > Palsa-187. The sequence goes on from JBEKOZ010000263.1 coordinate 1,632, forward strand.
ATTGTTGGCAAACTCCGGGTCGCGGGTCTGTGGATTGAGACTTCCGCCCATGAACACGAGCTCTTCAGACAGAGCCGCGAAGTCCGGATCGATGGTCATGGCGACCGCGAGGTTGGTCATCGGTCCGCCTTCGTAAATGGTCACCTGGTTCGGATACTTGCGGACCATCCGCACCAGGAAATGGGCCGCGTCTTCATCGGCGGGCTTGGTCGTGGGCGGACCTTCCGCGAGCTTCGGAATCACAAAAGGCTCATGCCACCAGCGATCGTCCCACGCGCCGGAGTACGATACCTTGCCATACTGCTGCTGCCATTGCTGCGCCTCTTTGCGCGTGCGCAATAGGGGAAACGCCGCGCCGCTGAGCACCGGAATATCCGTGCGGCCGATGATCTCGAGCAGGCGCAGAGTGTGGGCGACTTCTTCATCGCGCCATTGGTCGCCGCTGACCACCGTGATGCCCAGCACCTCGACCTCGGGCGATTGGATCAGCACCAGAACCGTCTGGAGGTTGCTGCCCGCTGGGCCTGAACAATCTTCGTCAATGATGATCTTCCGCCGCTGCTGCGGGAAGGCCAACGGGCCCATCGCGAGCAGCAAGCCAAGAACGAGGAGAAGTCGCGTCATTCACTCATGTTGTCAGAAAGCGACCTTCAGCGCGAACTGCACCAGCCGCGGATTATTCACCGTCGAGTTGACCACACCGAACGTAGCCGGCGCGTTGAAATCCGAGTTCGGTGAACCGAATTGCGGATGGTTGAAGAGATTGAAAATCTCGGCGCGGAAATCCAGCCGCATGCCTTCGCGCAGCGCGAAATGCTTGATCACCGAAAAATCCGTATTGACGAAACCCGGGCCGGATACCGGGGTCCGCGATGCCGTTCCCAGTTCTCCCGAGCCCGGTGCGGAGAAGCAGCTGGTGTTGAACCACTGGTTCAACGTCGGATTGCTGGACTGCGGATTGCAGGTCTGGTTCGGACGATTCAGGCTGTTTCCATTATTCTCGAAGTTCACTCCCGACTCATTATCGCTATCGACGATGAACACCGGGAATCCCGAAGTAACCTTTTCGAGCATCGTCACCTCCCATCCTCCGGCGATCGAATTTGCCGTGTGGCTCCAGCCGCTGCCGAAACGCTTGCCCCTGCCGAACGGGAGCTGGTAGATCACGCTGGCCGTGAAATTGTTATTCAGGTTGATCTGCGAAAGAGCCCAATCGAGCTGCTGCCAGCCCGGCAGCGGATAATAGGTCGCTCCCAGCGGCGTCCCCAGTCCGTCGGTTAGCCCGTTATCGTAGGTGCGCGAGTACGTGTACCCGACCAGCGCGTAGAGCCCATGTTTCGCGCTCTTGGTCTCCGCTTTAATTTGAAGAGAGTTGTAATGCGCAAAGCCCTGGTCGGTAAAATTCTGAACGGTCGAATACGCGAAGGCCGGGTAGGGGACACCGAACGCCGCTCCGCCGGGGCCGCAGCCGAGCGTGTAACCACTGCTGCCGCAGGCCGTGGGCGAACTGACATTGAGGTTATTCCCGTCGATCAGCAGGTGAGAATCGCGCGACCCCGCGTAACCGGCGGTCAGCAGGATCTGCCCGGGCAGCTCATGCTCCACGTTGATATTGAATTGCTGAATCCGCGCCTGCTTGAAATTCAGGTTTTGCGATTGAATCGTGCCCGTGAAATCGGCGGGATTCGGCGGGGCCGTGAAAAGCTGAAATCCTTGCGAAACGCTCTGCGCCGAAGGCGTCTGTCCATACACCGTCGCGCAGGCCGAGGTCGCGAAGGTACACGCACCGCCGAATCCGAAATAATCCGACTCCGCGTAATACGGCGGATTCTGCCACAGCCCTTGCGCGCCTTGGCTCCACGACGCGTCGTGAATAATACCGTAGCCTCCGCGAATCGCCGTGTTGTGGCTGCCCCACGGCTTCCATGCCAGGCCGACGCGCGGTTCGATTGCGGTGTAATCCATCTTAATGCCGGCCCTCGGACCGGCGTTCATGCCCGCGATCAGGAATGTCCCGCTGGCCGGATCGAAGTCCGCCTGGCGATTGTGCGCTTCGGTCTCCGGTGTCGCGAGCGACCATGCCACTCCCAGATTCAGCGTCAAATTTTTGGTCACTTTCCAATTGTCTTCGGCGAACGGCCGGCTCACTTTCCAGCGCCGGCCGGTGGTCGTGCCGTCGAAGCTCTGGTCGTGGATGGCCAGGCTCGGCAGGCCCAGCAGCAGGTCCGCCTCGGGCTCTCCCGCCCAGAAGCCGGTGAAGATCCAATACCCGTCGCCGAAGCCCTGCGTGTTCACGTTCATCTGGTTGGCGCGGAATCCAAACCCGATTTTGATGTTATGGTTTCCGCGCACCATATCGAGGGTGTCGGAGAAGGAGTACACATTGGTGCCGCCCTGGAATGGCGAGTAGCCGCGATCCCCCAGCGACCAGTAACCTCCATCCATCTGCGTCGAAGTCAGGCCGCAGCTGTCTTCGCCTCCCAAATTCGCTCCAGGAATCCCGAGCGTCCGCGAAATGCAGCTTCCCGTGCCCTGCGACGAAATGTAATCGAAAATGCGGTTGTAACCGGCATTGAATTGATTCACCGTGGTCGGAGAGAACACGTGCGTTTCCGAAATCGCCACGTTGCGTCCGTGATTGATGATGCCCTGGTTGCTCGCGAACGGACTCGCTTCCGCGAATCCCGGCGCGCCGCCCGGCACATAAGAAACCGCCTGGTCGTAGCTGAAGCGCGCGAACAGGGAGTCCTTGGTGGAAATATTCTCATCGAGCCGGATGTCGAATTTTCCTTCGTTGAGCTTCCTCACTGGCTCGCTCACATAGTTGTAGCCGAGCGCCGCATTGTCCGCGTTCGGCAGCGGATAAAAATTAATCATCTTCTGCGAAATCGGGTTGATCAACTGCGGTGGAATTTTGTTGCAATCGACGCCGGACCCCTGGCTGCCATCGGCGTTCGCGGGCAGCGGAGCGCCGTTGCTGCCGCACTGGAAGGCGGTGTCCGCGGCGCCGCCAATATACGGATTATTCAGGAAACCCACGCGCGGATTGCCGAACGCATCGTCCGTGAAATCGCCGGTGCGCATCGCGGCCGAGGGAACCAGGCCCACGAACGGAATGCCGTGACGCTGGTCCTTCTGTTCAAAATCGGCGAAGAAGAAAGTCTTGTTCTTCCGGATCGGTCCGCCCACGGAAAATCCGAATTGATTCAAATTGAACTGTTCCGTCGACGACGCGAAGAAGCTGCGCGCGTCCAGCTGCGTGTTGCGGAAGAACTCGAAAACCGTTCCATGCACCTGGTTGGACCCCGATTTCGTGGTCACCAGAACGGTCGGCCCGCCGCGCGTGCCCCACTCCGCGGAGTAATTATAGGTCAGAACCTTAAATTCCTCGATGGCATCGATCGACGGCAAAATCGAAATGCCGCCCGCGGTCAGCTCATTGTTATCGTTGCCGTCCAGCAGCCAATCCGTGCTGTTGGCGCGCGACCCGCCCACCGACAGCGAAAACGATCCGCGCGCCGAAACTTCGCTGCTCGGGCCGCCGTTGAAAAAGCTCTGGGTATTGGTCTCCTGCGTGACGCCCGGCGTCAGCGTCGCCAACTGCACGAAGTCGCGGCCGTTCAAGGGAAGATCGGCCACCTGCTCGGTAGTGATCACCTGGCCGAGCGTCGGATTCGAAGTCTGCACCTCGACCGGAGTCGCCGTCACCTCGATCGTGGTCGTCACCGAAACGAGCGCGAGCTTGAAATCCAGCTCCCGGTGTTCGTCCACTTGCAACCGGATGTCCTTCGCCTCGGCCGGCTGAAAGCCCTTCAGCTCCACGCGAATATTAAAGTTGGCGACCGCCAGAAGGGGGAACAGATAGCGGCCATTGTTGTCCGTCACCGCCTCGCGCGAAAGTCCCAGCGCCGGAACCGTCAGCGTCACCTTGGCTCCCGCAGCCGATCCGCCTGCGCTATCGGTCACCGTGCCCGAAATGCTTCCAGTCGCCTGTCCGTCAAGCCAGGGACAGGCGCACAGAGCCAGGAAACAGGCACCCGCTAACGTTCCTCGAAAAGGCATCGCATCCTCCCTTCCCTACCCATTAAAGTGAAAACCCGGAAGCCGCAAGGGCGTTAAGGAACGGCGAACGGAGCCGACAAGAGCCGCTCAAACTTGATGTCGGCAATGGAGCAAGTATCCGCTAATTGTTTCGAACCTGTCAAGCGCAATCGGCGTGCGCACATTCACAATGTGTGCATTACATTTTCGCCCCGCGATATCCTCGGAAGAGCATGCATGAACTCTCGATCGCCCAGTCGATTGTCGAAGTCGCGACCGAGTCGGCCGTTCGCGCCAATGCGACCCGCGTGCTGAAAGTAAACCTGCGCCTGGGCGCTCTTTCGGGCGTGGTGAAGGACTCCTTGCTGTTCTGCTACGACCTCAGCACCCAGGACACGATGCTCGAAGGTTCGAGCCTGGAGTTTGTAGAGCTCCCAGTAATCATTCACTGCGCGCAGTGCGGGGAGGACAGGGAGCTGCCCGGCATCCGCCAATTCCGCTGCCCCGTGTGCGGCACCCCCAGCGGCGATGTGCGGCAAGGGCAGGAACTGGAAATCGGATCGCTCGAACTTGAGATACCGTAAGAGTAGTTCATGACGCCGCAGATTGTCGAAGTCCGCAAGAAGGTCCTGAGCAAGAACGACGAGCTTGCCCGCGGTTTGCGCGAGCGCCTGCACGCGGCTCATGTATTCACGCTCAATCTGGTATCGAGCCCCGGCACGGGCAAGACGGCTCTGCTCGAAAGAACCTTGACGGAACTGCGGGCGAGCGGGCATCGCGTGGCGGCCCTGGTCGGCGATCTCGAAACCGATAACGACGCTCTCCGCCTGGCGCGCAGCGGAGCGCCGGTCAAGCAGATTCAGACGCACGGCTGCTGTCATCTCGAAGCGAGCATGGTTTCCTCGCACCTCGAAGGTTGGGATCTGGAGCAGTTCGATTTTCTGTTCATCGAAAATGTCGGCAATCTGGTGTGCCCGGCGAATTACGATCTCGGCGAAGACCTTCGCGTCGCGCTGCTGTCGGTGACGGAGGGCGAAGACAAGCCGCTCAAATATCCGTCCATGTTCCACTCGGCGCAAGTGGCGGTCATCACCAAAATCGACCTGGCCGAACCCTGCGACTTCGACCGCGATACCGCCATCGCGAATATCCGTTCGGTGCAGCCCGATATACGCGTCTTCGAAGTGTCGGCCAAAAAAGGCACCGGC
>JBEKOZ010000264.1:0-8124 GCA_049521275.1 Bryobacteraceae bacterium
GACGACCTGGCGTCGTCTGACTGTGAGTGTGTACAAGGCCAACCCGGCCAGTCCGATCAGGCACAGATAGAGCGATCTCGGCGCCGGCGTTGTAGGCAGTCCGGTGGGGGTTACGCTCACGTCGTCTAAAAGGGTTCCGGTCCCGCCCTCGGTGTATTGGCCGGTGAAGGTGATCACCGTGCTGGTTGAGGTTGCGGTCACCGCGTAGGTGTAGTTCACGTAGTCGCTGGCGGAACCGGTGCCGTTGGTCGGGGCAGATCCGTTGAAGACGGTCTGGCCACCGAAGGTAACGGTCACTGGATTCGGGTTGGTGTCCGCGAGCCAAAAGGAAAACGTGTAGGTCTGGCCCGGCACTGTCGTAAGGGTCTGGCTGAGGGTGTTCACGGTCACGAAACAATCCAGATAGGCGTACTGGTTGCCGGAGTGCGGCACACCTTCCGAATCGAGGGCGTTGGTGAATATCCCGATGGTGCCGACCGTGGCGGACCAGCCATCTCCGAGGCTGCCGGAATAGCACGTCTCAACGCTGGGAGTTGGGATCTCGAAGCTGCCGTCGGAAACGATATTGGCTCCCCGTACCTGCACGGCAAGTCCGGCCGCGAGCGAAAGCAGGGGTAAAGTGTTCCTCAAGATTCGCTTTGTCATGTTCCTCCAACAAAACAAGTTGCAAAATCATAACATAAAAGAAACCGCTTACCAAGCAAATTAATGCGGATCTTGTAAACTGACTTACGGATATGTCCAGTCGAACCGCGTTCCTGATGATGGTGGTTGCCGCGCGGCTTTTGGCGCAGGATCAGGAACCGACTGTGGTTTTCGGGACCACCGTGGTGATTCCCACCGGCCTCGAGGGCAAGATTTACCATCTTCGATACGAAACGGACAGACTTCCCAATTTCCGCAAGATGAAGGCGGTGGGGACGATTTATACTACTTCCTTGAACATCCCCACACAAAGTTTCACGGTGGGCTTCCCCGGGGTGAGAAAACTTTTTGAATGGTTCGCCATCGATTACGCGGGGCGGTTCTGGGCCGAAAAACAAGGCTACTACGACTTTTCCCTGACCTCCGACGATGGTGCGAATCTGTACATCGACGGAGAGCTGGTGGTGGATAACGACGGCATACATCCGACGCGGGAGCGTACGGGCTCGATCCGGCTGAGCCACGGAGCGCACGACATTCGCGTCGCGTATTTCCAGGGTCCGGGTGTGGAATTGGCGCTGGTGCTGAAGGTCGCGCCACCGGGAGAGGCACTGCGCATTTTCAGCACGGACGAATTAAAACCTCCGCCGAGCCCTTAGCGGGATCATGGGCCGCTGATGAACGCTGATGAACGCGGCGTCAGCTCTGGGTGTTGGTGTGGCGCGAGCTTTAGCTTGCAGCATCGGCTTCAGCCGATGTCCGGCTGGATCGGACAAAGCCGAAGACGCCGGCTGAAGCCGACGCTGCAAGCTAAAGCCGAACCAGTCTCTCCAGAAATACGCGGGGCCGTCGCCTCCGTAGAGTACGAATCGCCCGGCCGCGGGAACGGTGCCGGCGAGAAGCGCCGCTGCATAATCCTCAGCTTCGGGAGACGCCGTGAAGGGAAACAGCACCACGTTTCCGCGCACCGGATACACCAGCAAAGGCGCGTAAAGGAAGCCGGGCATGTTGTAATCGGGGGTCCATTCAGGGGGGCGGGCTTCCACAAAAGGACTGGGAAAGATCACCGGAGTCGATGGCGGCAGCGCCAGGCCGTTTACTGCCCGCGCCGCGGCGCGCCAATCCGAATTGTGGTGCAGGGGCCAGGTGGTTCTCCAGTTCGGGATGAGAATCAGAGCGCAGATTCCCGTCACCAGCGCGGCCGGCTTCCAGAATCGCGAGGGCAAAAACCATCCCGCCGCCAGCGTGGCCGCGACCGCCGTTCCCGGCAACATCAGCGCAATATATCGCGGCACGAACACGCTGTTTCCGGTGATCCGCGAAAACGCGAAGAGCGCCACCGGATCGATCAGCCACCACCCGAGGATCAACAGGAGACTTGACGCGGGAATCGCCGGAGGAGCGCTGCGCCCGGTTGACACTCGCGACCAGATCCACGCCCCCAGCGCCGATGCGGCAACCAGCAACAGGCGTAGCGAATAGGCCAGATCCAGCCACCTGGGCTGCGCGATCACCACATGCTGCCCGGCTTCGGCGTTCAAATCGATGGCGCGCATCGCCACCGGGATCAGCAGAACGGCCAGGATGCCGAACGCGATCGCCAGGTGCCAGATGGGTGGGGCCGCGCCCTGCCAAACACGCACCAGTGCGTAGAGCGCGAACACGAGGTAAAGCGGCCAGAAAATCAGGTGCACTCGCCAGAGGAGCGCGGCGAAAGTTACAAACAGCGCCGCATCCCACACGCGCTTTCGATCGAACCAGCGGACCAGAAAGTAAAGGGCCGCCGCCGCGACGCACATCCCCATCGCGTATGGACGAGCATTTCCCGCCTCATAATTAATTCCTCGCAACGTGAAACTGGCGAAGATCGCGAACCACCACGCGTCCGGATGAATCAGCCTGCGGACGAGCAGCGCGACAAACCAGAGCGCCACCGCCATGAACAGAATCGACGGCAGGCGGTACGCGATTTCAGAGCGGCCGGGCACCACTTCGCGGATCGCCGAGTAATAAATGGATTGAGGAACCTGTGGAGCGATTCTTAGCGAAGGATCACCGCCGCCGTGTTCCACCACGAACACGGTCGCCATTTCGTCGACCCAAAAGCTCGAGGGCAGCGGCATCAGCCAGAGCCGGATAAGGCAGATCGCGGCCAATATCGGCAAACACAATTGCGTGATTCTCAGCAGCAAATATTCCTAAGGACGCAGGGAGTCGCCGGGCGGTGTACGCTACCCACAAATATCAAAAGGGCCTAAGCGTTATCATACTTCGTTCCACGCTAGCGCCTGGCGCGCGACGCCTGCTAAAGTTAAGTTTTCCCGGAGGGAACCATGGCTGTGATTGAGAACACGATGATTGAAAACAGCATGTCGCTGCCTCTCGCCGAGGCCGACCCCGAAATCTACGACGCCATTCGCCACGAAACCGAGCGCCAGCATTCCCGCCTTGAATTGATCGCGAGCGAAAACTTTACTTCGGAGGCGATTCTTGAAGCCGCCGGCAGCGTCTTCACCAACAAGTACGCCGAAGGTTATCCCGGCAGGCGTTACTACGGCGGTTGTGAATATGCCGACGAAGTGGAAAATCTCGCCCGCGACCGTGCCCGGAAACTGTTTCGCGCCGAATACGTAAACGTGCAGCCGCACTCCGGTTCGCAGGCCAACCAGGCCGCGTACGCCGCGGTCATCCGTCCGGGAGACACCGTGCTCGGCATGAATCTGTCTCACGGCGGGCATCTCACCCACGGGCATCATCTGAATTTTTCGGGAAAGACGTACAAAATCGTACCTTATGGCGTCAAGAAGGACGATGAACGCATCGATTATGACGAATTAGCGCGCTTAGCGGAGGAAAATAAACCGAAAATGATCATAGCGGGGGGCAGCGCCTACCCGCGCATTATCGATTTCGCCCGTTTTCGCCAGATCGCCGACTCCGTGGGTGCGATCTTCCTGGTGGATATGGCGCATTTTTCCGGGCTTGTCGCCGCCGGCGTTCATCCGAACCCCTGCGACTACGCCGACATTGTCACTTCCACCACGCACAAGACGCTGCGCGGCCCTCGCGGCGGCATGATTCTGGCCAGGGAAAGATACGGCAAGGCCATCGATCAAAACGTGTTCCCAGGCACGCAGGGAGGGCCCCTGATGCATGTGATCGCGGCAAAAGCGGTCTGTTTCCGGGAGGCCGCGACCCCGGAATTTGTGAGTTATCAGAAGCAGGTGATCGCCAACGCGCAAGCGCTGGCGGCTGGTCTCGCGGACGCCGGTTTCCGGGTCGTCTCCGGTGGAACCGACACGCATGTGCTGCTGGTCGACGTCTTCGCCAAAGGGGTCAAGGGCAAGGAAGCGGAGACGGCTCTCGATCGTGCCTACATTACCGCCAATAAAAATACCATTCCCTTTGACATAAATCCGCCATTAAATCCCAGCGGCATGCGCTTCGGCAGTCCCGCCGTGACTACCCGCGGATTTAAAGAGCCGGAAATGCGCGACGTCGCGTCGTTGATCGCGCAGGTCATCGATCATATTTCGAGCGAAGACGCCTCGGCCGAGGTGCGCCGGAAGGTCGGCGAGTTAACCAGCCGTTTCCCGCTCTATCCGTGGAAACTGAAGAAGTGAGCCCATTTTCTAATGCCGCATGTCGTTATCGACGCCCGCCGCATCCGCGACTTCGGCATTGGCACGTATATCCGAAACCTGGTCCGCGGCCTTTCCCGCCTCGAACATAAAAATCGCTACACCCTGATTATTCCCTCAAATGACATTTCTGAACTACAAGGATTAGGATCTAATTTCGATACGGCGGTTTACTCCCACCTGGATACGGAAGTCATGCATAATATTGCATTTCCTAATTTTCTGCGGACGTTACACGCGAATTTATATCATATTCCGCTGAATTCCGTCGCGTGGTGGATGCCGCAACCTTATGTCTTGACCATTCATGACATGAGCACCCTGCTCTTCCCGGCTCATCGCAGCTTTCGCAACCGGATGCATGAGGCGCGTTATCGCCGGGGAGCCTTGCGTGCCGCCCGCGTCATCGCCGTCTCCAACTCCACCCGTCGCGATGTGGAAACCGTGCTGCATGTTCCCGCCGGGCGCATCTCGACGATCTACAGCGCTCCCGATCCCGCGTTCACCGCCGACAGTCCGGGTGCGGAGCAGGACAGCCACATTCTGGAACGCTACTCGATCCGCAAACCATTCATCCTTTATGCCGGCACCATCCGGCCGCAAAAGAACGTTCCGCGCCTGATAGAAGCCTTCGCCGTGCTGCGCAGCGAACTCGAGCATCAGCCCGAATTTCGCGAGTTGCGCCTCGTGATCATCGGTGACGAGTTATCGAAATACCCCGGCGTGCGCCGCGCCGTGGTGTCCAGCCGGGTTGAAAACTTCGTCCGCTTTCTGGGCTTCGTACCCGCCGATACGCTGCGCGTGTTCTACCGCGCCGCCGCGGCCTTCGCCTTCCCGTCCCTCTATGAAGGATTTGGCCTGGCGCCTCTCGAAGCGATGGCGTGCGGAACGCCCGTGGTCGCCTCCAATCTTCCTTCGCTGGTCGAGGCCGTGGGCGATGCCGCCGAACTGGTCAGTCCCGATAATGTGTTCGATATTGCTCGTGGAATTCGCGACGTGTTACTTGACCAGGACCGCCGCTGCGCGCTGATTGCCGCTGGTCCCGCGCAAGCCAGGCGGTTCAATTGGGATCATACAGCACAACAGGTTCTGGATATTTATCGCGACATTAATAGTAATTCCTAAATATTAATTGACATATATTCAGTACGGGAGTACTATGCCTGTAAGCTATCCGTATAGGATGGCGCTGTAGAGGACACCAACACGGTATGGACTGGACTCGTTCCGATACGCTGGCGCTGGCCATGCACAACTGTACGCAATGCCATGGAGGTGGATTGCGGCTGGCAAGAAAAGGCGCGTTAGCGCCCTGTAACTGTGTACTTCGCGCTATTTTCCGCATCTGTTACGATCGATTCCTGCGCTGCGTAACGCAGGAAAAATACTTGAGCAGGGTTTCGCTCGAAGCCCACGCCGGCCGGAGCCGCCCCTCGACATGGGGGCGAAAAGACGAAGAATATATCGCCGATTTTACGCTTATTTCGAAGCGTATTCTGGATGACTTTGAGCACAGACTATTCCGCTATCACTTCATGCTTGGCGCGGACTGGAAACTCTGCTCCCGCCAGTTACACATCGACCGGGGAAATTTCTTCCATGCTGTCTATCGGATTGAGCAAAAACTTGGCCGCACGTTCCGCGAATTAGAGCCATATCCCTTGTATCCGCTGGACGAATATTTCCACGGTCCCTCCCGCTTCACGCCGTTCCGCAAAACCATCTTGCCCGAGAGCCCGGCGATGCTTCCGCCGCGTCTCCAGTTTCCCCTGCCGCTCTCGGCGTGAAGCTTCTTGGAATAGGGCCGCGCGTGTCCGCGCGGCCCTCTCTCCGGATCAGCGCCGCGCGTTGAAGAACCGCAGCATCAATTCGGCGCACTCCGCTCCCAGCACGCCCTCGACGACCTCCACCCGGTGATTCAGCAACTCCGAATCCGCCACTCGAAATTTGCTGCGCACTCCTCCAAAGCGCAAATCCCTGGCCCCGAACACCAGCCGCTCCACGCGGGCCGCCACCAGTGCTCCCGCGCACATCACGCATGGTTCCAGTGTCGAATAGAGCGTCGCCCGCTCCACACGATAATTTCCGAGCGCCGCCGCCGCTTCGCGCAGTGCGAGAATCTCGGCATGAGCCGTGGGATCGTCGAACTCGACGGGCGAATTGCGGCCGCGCCCAATCACTTTCCCGTCGATCGCCAGCACCGCGCCCACCGGCACCTCCCCCGCGCGCTCCGCCTCGCGCGCCAGCTCCAACGCCTGGCGCATGAATTGCTCGTCTTGTGCTCGCTGTTCGTCCATGGAAAACCGCCGTTCGCCGATAGTCACACGTAGACGGCGGCGCCGCTCCTCTAGAATATAAAGTATGTTCCGATACTTGCCGCTGATGTTGAAGAACTCGCTGCGCAACCGCCGCCGCAGCATTTTGACGATGATCAGCATCGGCATGTCGCTGTGCCTGCTCGGGGTGTTGGGCGCGCTCTACCGCGGCTTGTTTCTGGCTCCGCCCACGCCCGGCCAGGAACTGCGGCTGGTGGTGCATCACAAGGTTTCGATTACCCAGCCGCTGCCTTTCAGCTACGAACAGAAAATCCGCCAGGTCCCCGGCGTGCGTGAGGCGATGGTCTGGCAGTGGTTCGGCGGTACTTATAAGGATGCGCGCGACCAGAAAAATTTCTTCGCCCGCTTCTGTGTCGAGCCGGACAAGTTTTTCCGCGTCCGTCCCGAGATCACTTTGCCGGACGATCAGCAGAAAACGTTTGAGCATCTGCGCACCGCCGCCATCGCCAGTTCCGACCTGGCCGCGCGGATGAATTGGAAGGTAGGCGAAAAAATCTTCCTCACCGGCGACATTTTCCCCGTCAATCCCGAACTCACCCTGGTCGGCATCTTCAACGACCCAAACACCAGCGAGACACTTTTCTTCAGCCAGATTTACCTGCGCGAAATGCTGGGCAACGGCAACGCCAGGCAGGATGCGGTCGGATCCTTCCAGGTGCAGGTGGAACGCGCCGACCAGGTCGGATCGGTGGCGAAAACCATCGACGATCTTTTCGCCAACTCCACCGCGCCCACCAAGTCCGAATCGGAGCAGGCGTTCACCTTGCAATTCGTTTCCTTCCTCGGCAACGTCAAAGTGTTTCTGATGATCATCTGCGCCGCGGTGACCTTCACCGTGCTGCTGGTTTCCGCCAACACCATGGCGATGTCGGTGCGCGAGCGCATCCGGGAAGTCGGCATTCTCAAGACGCTGGGCTACACTCCCGGCACCATTCTCTTTCTGATTCTCGGTGAGGCCGGGGTTCTTTCGCTGCTCGGCGGAATTGTGGGATTGCTGCTGGCTGTCGGCCTCACCGGAGTGGTTCGCAATGGTCCCAGTTTTATTCAGGCGATGAAGACGCTCGCCATCACGCCCGATGTGGGCGCGGCTCTGCTGGCGGCCGCCTTTGTGATCGGCATCGCCAGTTCGTTCATCCCGGCGTTCAACGCGGCGCGCACGCCCATTCTCGAATCGCTACGGAATTCAGGCTGATATGGCTATCCCACTGGCATACAATCTTCGCAACCTGACGGTTCGGAAGACCACCACGTTGATGACCGCGCTCGGCATCGCGCTCACGGTCTCCGTGCTGGTGGCCGTGCTCGCGCTGGTCAACGGATTGCAGTCCGCGTTCGCGGCCTCCGGCAATCCTTTGAATATTCTGGTGATGCGCAAGGGCTCGAACGCGGAGCTCAGCGGCGGCATGACGCGCGACGCGTTCGAATCTCTCAAAGCCAAGCCGGGCATCGCGCGGGGCGCGGACGGTCTGCCGCTGGCGTCGCTCGAACTGATCACCGTCATC
>JBEKOZ010000265.1:0-6850 GCA_049521275.1 Bryobacteraceae bacterium
CTGCGACAGGCCACTAGTTCTATAGGCTGCCGCCCAGCCAGCCATGTGGCTTGCCAACGCTTCGACGGCATTCGGAAACTATCCCGCAACGGCGTTGGAGGACGTGGCGGCGTTTCCTCCAAGCGGACTTCCGGAGGCGTTTGTTGGTGGGAAGGGATTTCGCGTCGAGGAAAGTGCTCGCTGGCAACCCAGCTCCCAAGTTTCCGTGTTTTGCGGCAACCCACATAACGCGCGATGGCCCGGCCAGGAATCTGCCCTCCTCGGCGGCGCCCCGAAATGCACGTGAGTGATAATGAGTCAAAATGCGAACCTGGATCTGCACTTTGCTTGCCGTTCTTGCCGCGCTCGAAGCTGGTTGCTCACGCGTGCCGGCCGGAGGTTCATCCATAGATCGCGACCTGATGGAGATCACTGTTCCGCAGCTTCAGGCGCTCTATCGCAGCCGCAAATACACCGTGACCGAGGTAGTTCGCTGGCACATTGCGCGCGTTCGACAATACAACGGCATTTATGGTGCCGTGCAGAACCTGGACGAGCAGACCGCGCTGGCAACCGTCGCGCGCGTCGGCACCACGCCCTACATCCGCGAAGGAACGGAAAAGTTCCTCGCCGAGTTCGGCCCCGCGCAGACCGCGTGAGAGGTCCGTCCTGTCTTGGACAGCAGTTATTATTTTGACATCTTCTTAGGTGCTTCCCCGGCTTCGGATTTCTCCTCGGCCCGAGCACCGGCGAGCATGCTCGTGAGGGAGTAATTGCCCTCATGGCAAGCGTACTCGTATACCGGCCCGGACGCCTTGCTCATGACGATCTCGCCGGTCCACGGCTCGGTAAATGCGGTCGGATCGTCTATCGTGAACCGGTACCGGAGCGTATCCGGGCCGGTGCGTGTGAAACGCTCCACCACGTGCAGGTTTTCGTCTGATCCTCGAAAGTGAGTCTTGTCAGTGAAATTGGTTGTGTCGACGACCAGAGTGTCGCCGTCCCAGCGCCCAATGGAATCACCCATCCATTGGCGGACGGCTGATGAGAGGTGCGGGCGTCCGTCCAGCGGAATGATGCGCACGTCGTGGATCATCTCGACGTCGATCCCGACATAATCGCGGGTCTGGAAGATCTGATAGTTATTGTTGTATGGGCCTGGAACCATTGGAGGTCCGGAAGTCCCCCACACGATGCATCGGACTGGCAAAGTGAAATCTTCCGCCTTCTCGGGCCGGCGCTGCTGTACCGCCGCCCGCGCTGCCGTTGCCTTCTGCGCCTCAGGTGTCAGGGGAGGCACCTTTCCGTCCGCAGGGTCCACGACAATGGACGTGCGCAGGTTCGAGGAGACTTTTGTTGCACGGTCGAAAAAAACCTCGTTATACGCGCCGGCCACGTCCTCTTCCGGGGTTGCGCCGCGTTTGTCTCGATTGGACTGATCGACCACCCGCTTGGCGAATGCAGCCGCTTCCTGTTCGGTGAAAAAATCCTTCCCGGCAAACTCGGTGGGGCGTTCAAAGGGCGTAAGACTGGAGTTGGTCCATACTCCCTGCAGGTCGGGATGGCCGTCAGGAGTACGCGGAGCAGTCCAAGCTTTCACCGCCCGTGGCGGAGCTTGGGCCGCAACGTGTACGGCAGTCGCTTCCATGAGCGCCGCCGCACCGATCAGAATAAGAGATCGATGGTTCACCGGAAACCGCCTTTCTATTTCTTGCGACAAGGCTTAGGTTCAGTCCAGGAACCAACTTCGCTTCTGATGGACCTCTTGGGTCGCTGACAGTATACACCTTTCTTTATGTGCCGCTGTTGTGTGTGCAAGGGCTGCGTCCTCGACGCCTGCGTAGAAGCTGCGGGTAATCCGCCGGAAATAAAATGCTTTCCGAATTCCGGCGATTAAGGTATGCTAAAGGTGCATTTCGGGTCCGGTCTGCCCCAATCCAAATCTTAGTCAGATTGACAACCGTTGCTTTTCGCGCGGCAAAGCATGCAAACTCAGGGGCTGGCCAGCAAATCTCGAACATTCCTTGGATACGCCGTACTGTGGCTCCTACTAGCCCCAGGTGCAGTCGCTGTGGCGCAAGACGCGAAACCACGGCCGCAAGATAGCCCATCTGTCGCGGGGCAGCGCGCATTTCTGAGTAAGTACTGCGTCACCTGTCATAGCGACAAGCTGCGTACTGCTCAGCTATCGCTGGAAACGGTTAGTCTGAGCGATACGCCCAGCGGCGAAGTTTTGGAGAAAGTAGTCCGCAAATTGGCCACTGGCGCCATGCCACCCGCTTCGGCTCCCAAACCGGATAAGGTGACGGCGCGGGCTTTTCTCACGTCCCTGGAAATGACTCTCGACCGGGCAGCTGCGGCTCACCCGAACCCAGGCCGTCCCATGATGATGCATCGCCTGAACCGAACGGAATATCTGAACGCGGTCCATGATCTGTTCCAGGCCGACCTCAGCCCGAGGGACGCGTCATTGCTGCCCCCAGATGACACGAGCTTCGGTTTCGACAACAACGGCGACATTCTAGGCCTGTCTCCGCTGTTGCTGGAACGCTATCTCTCGGTAGCCGAACGAGTCACCACAGCCGCATTGGGACCAACATCTGGCATCGATGCGGATGTCTACACGCACCATGTCGATTTCACCGTGCCTCAACGCGAGTGGATCGAGGGGTTGCCGTTCGGCACTCGTGGCGGCACTACCTTCACCTATCGATTCCCGGTGGACGGCGAATATACCATCCGAGTGAAGCTGCAGCGCGTTGAGACCGCCATACTCGGACTAGACGACGCAAGTGAAGGCGAACCGGACCGGCCCCAGCGTTTGGAGTTCGACCTGGATGACGTTCGTGTGGGCCTGTTCGCAATCACCCTCGCCAAGACCATCAAGGAGCCTCTTTCGGAAACGGCGGACGAGTTGTTGGCTCGAACCGAAGGGCCCGCGAAAAAATTGTCCGCGCTGGAGGATGAGCAGCGCAGAGCATCGGCGGACGCCGGGCTTGAAGTGCGGCTCTTCGTCAAGGCCGGGGAAAGGCGCGTTAGCGTTGCCTTTCTCACTCGGTACGAGCCGCTTGCAGCCCAGGTCCAGCAGCCGTTGGCATCCGGCCAAGGTGGCCCTTCACGATTGCTCGGAGTGGATTCTGTTTTCGTCGCTGGTCCGTTCAGCGCTCAGGGTTCCGGCGATGCAACAGCCAAGCGGCGCATCTTTACTTGCCAGCCCAGTTCGCCCGCGGACGAAACGGCCTGCGCAAGAAAGATTCTCGAACCTTTGGCGCATCGTGCGTACCACCGTCCCATCACGGGTACCGACGTGGATCATTTGCTCACCGCCTTTGGCGAAGGCCGAAAGGATGGTACTTTCGAGGCGGGAATCGCAACCGGGATCCGGCGCATGCTGATGGATCCTGCGTTTCTGTTTCGCATCGAGCGCGACCCTGAGCATGTGGCGCCGAATACCGCCTACCGGCTCACTGATTTGGAGCTGGCTTCCCGGCTGTCATTCTTCCTGTGGAGCACCATCCCGGATGAGCCGTTACTGGCCGCCGCCGAGCATGGTCAGCTAAAAAGTCCGGCCGGGCTCCAGAGCCAGGTGAAGCGCATGTTGGCCGATCCTCGCGCGCGCAATCTGGTCACCAACTTCGGGGCTCAATGGTTGCAGCTGCCGGAGGCGGCAGGCGTGCACCCGGACCCTGTGATCTTCACCGACTTCGACGACAGTCTCCGCCAGGGGTTCATTAAGGAGACCGAGTTATTGCTTCAAAATGTGCTGCTGGGCAATCGCAGCGTCCTCGAACTGCTGAACGCGAATTACACTTTTGTCAATGAACGTCTAGCCAGCCATTACGGAATTCCGGGCGTGTATGGCGACCAGTTTCGGCGAGTGGAAGTGAACGACGGTATCCGCGGCGGGCTGTTGGGGCAGGGAAGTATTCTGACCTTCACCTCGTATCCGAATCGGACCTCTCCGGTATTGCGCGGAAAATGGATTCTTGACGTACTCCTCGGCAGTCCTCCGCCGCCCCCGCCGCCGGAGGTTCCCGCTTTGCCGGAAGCGGGTGAAGGCGGCAAAGTTCTCTCGGTACGCGAGCGATTATCGGAGCATCGAAAAAATCCAGCGTGCGCGAGTTGCCACGTTCGCATGGACCCTCTGGGCTTTGCGCTCGAGAACTTCGATGCCACCGGAACGTGGAGAACCGTCGAGAAGAATGGTCCGGCGGATCTAACGCCGCAACCGATCGACCCATCTGCGCAGTTGCCGGACGGAACCAAGTTCACCGGCGTCGCCGGCCTCCGGCAAATTTTATTGGAGCGTTCAGACCAGTTTGTTTACACCATGACCGAGAAGCTGCTCACCTTCGCGTTGGGAAGAGGCGCGGATTGGTACGATGCGCCAGCCATCCGCGACGCCCTGCGCGCCGCTCAGAAGGATGACTATCGCTTTTCGGCGTTGGTCAACAGCATCGTGTTCAGCCGGTCGTTCCAAATGCGAATGTCGCAGGACGGGGAGCATGCGCGGCAGTCCTCGGCGCAGCAGCGGCCGGTGAAAGCCAAAGGGAGCTCTTGAAATGGCGCGGGCTTTCATGAAGAGGAAATCGGAAGTTTCTGAATCGGAAAGGAAAGCACACAGATGTTCATAACCAAGATGGCGATGGAGCGCCGCTCGTTTCTGCGTGGCGTTGGGGCGACGATGGCTTTGCCATTCCTCGACGCGATGACGCCGGCCTTCGCGGCTCCCACCAAGGCGATTCCGCGGCTGAGCTTTATGTACGTCCCGAACGGCGCCAATATGGCCGCGTGGACGCCGGTGGGAGCGGGAAAAGACTTTGCTTTCTCTCCGACACTGAAATCGCTGGAGCCGTTTCGCGAGCGCGTGAACGTGCTGTCCGGGTTGGCGCTCCATTCCGCGGATCGGATGAATGACGGAGCGGGCGATCATTCCCGAGCCACCGGCGCATTCCTCAGCGGTTGTCACGCCAAGCGTACTCAGGGCGCCGACCTGTATCTCGGAATCACGGCCGATCAGATTGCCGCCAAAGTGCTCGGCAAGGACAACCTGCTTCCTTCGCTCGAGCTTGGAATCGCCGATAGAAAAACCTCACCGCTGTGCGACGAGGGTTATACCTGCACTTACAGCAATACGCTCTCTTGGACATCTCCGACCACGCCGCTTCCGGTGGAGAACAATCCCCGTCTGGTGTTCGAGCGCCTCTTCGGCGAGGGCGGCGACGCCAGACAGCGCGGCTACAGGCTGCGCGAAAATCGAAGCATTCTGGACTCCGTTACGGACTCCATGAAGCAATTGCAGGGTACGCTCGGCACGCCCGACCGGCGGAGAGTGGACCAGTACTTCGAGGCGATTCGCCAGGTGGAACTGCGTCTTCAGCGCGTGGAGGCTCAAAACGCGGAATCCCCTACCATGGGCGAGGGAGTAGCGCGGCCGCTTGGCGCTCCCGAGAAGTTCGAAGATCACATTCGGCTGATGATGGATCTTCAGGTGCTGGCGTTTCAGTCCGACATCACCCGCGTGACCACCCTCATGTTCGCCGCCGAACGGAGCGGGCGGAGTTACCCGGAGGCCGGCGTCCCTGATTCCCATCATTCGGTTTCACACCACGACAACAACCCGGAAAAATTAGCCAAGGTTGCAAAGATCGACTCCTATCACATCCAACAACTGGCCTATTTCATCGGCAAGCTTCGCGACACTCAGGACGGCGATGGGACGCTGCTGGATCATTCCATGCTGCTGTACGGGGCCGGGATCAGCAACGGCAATGTGCACGACCACAGCCCGTTGCCCATATTGCTGTGCGGTGGTGGCGCGGGCCAATTGCAGGGCGGACGCCATATCGTATTCAAGGACGAACCGCCTTTGTCCAACGTCGTGCGGAGCGTGCTCGACAAGGCCGGTGTGCATGCCGACCATCTCGGCGAGAGCACGGGCGTAGCAGCGGTGTAAGTCAGTCGAGGGGCTGGAAATGCGTCAATTGCTACCGATCATCGCGACTGTGAGCGTGCTGTCGATTTCCCGCGCGAGCGCGGCGGATACCGCGACTCTCCTCGAAGCGGCAAGAACTGGGAAGTTTTCGGCGGTTCAGACCTCGCTCCAACAGCACAAAGATCCGAATCAAGCCGAGCCGGACGGAACTACGGCGCTCCACTGGGCTGTGCAACAGGACCGCCTGGATATCGTTCAGGCGCTGACTTCGGCTGGCGCGAACGTGAATGCCAAGAACCGTTACGGCGTCACACCGCTCGTGGTAGCGGCTGCCAACGGGAATGCACCCGTCACGCAAACGCTGCTCAAGGCGGGAGCGGATGTTCACGTCATCGTCCCAGAAACCGGAAGCGTCCTCATCGCCGCTGCCCGCACCGGCAACCCGGAAGTGATCAAATTGGTTCTCGCAGCGGGCGCCGATGTAAATTTCGCCGAATCGCATAGCGGACAAACCGCGCTGATGTGGGCCGCTGCCGAAGGACATCCCGAAGCCGTAAAAGCGCTCATCGCAGGAGGGGCTAACGTCAGTGCGCAGGCGCACGACAAGAAGATGGCGCTGTTTTTTGCCGTTCGTAAAGGAGACCTAGAATCCGTGCGGGCTCTGCTCGCCGCGGGCGCGGATGTCAACGAGCGAATCGAGCCGGTCGATATGCCGAATTGCGAAATCTGCAAGCATTATCCGCCGGGCACCAAGTTCAGTGAGCATGGAGATAGCGTGCTCGTCATCGCCATATTGAACGCGAATTACGACGTCGCCGATCTTCTGCTGAATCATGGAGCGGACCCCAATGCGTCAGGTACGCATTGGGCGCCGCTGCATGCGCTCATCCGCATTCGGAATTATGAGGAAACGCAGTTCCCGGCGCCGAAGGGAAC
>JBEKOZ010000266.1:0-6848 GCA_049521275.1 Bryobacteraceae bacterium
GCGCAGATCATGGATGGGGATATCTGCCGTCATATTCGCGACAACATTCAGTGGATCGGTCACTTCCATGTGGCGGGTGTTCCGGGCCGGCACGAACCCGACGAAGCCCAGGAGCTTAACTACCGATTCCTCGCAAGAACCATCGCCGATCTAGGGTTTTCCGGATACGTCGCGCATGAGTGGACGCCCTCAACCGGTCGCGACCCCATTGAGAGCTTGGCGCGCGCGATTGAGATCCTGGATGCCTAATCGCCTGACAACTAGCATTATCGGTAGCCTCAGTATCGACATGCCGGGCACAACCGACCCGCCATAAGCCTATTTCACGAAGATGCTTAAATGATTCGACACCTGAGAGCCGATTGCGATCGCGACGTCAAGCGATCCAAGCCCGGACACACCGCGAGGGAGTTGCACGTTGATTTGATCCAGTCCCGGATACTGGCCCTGCGGACCTGAATAAAGAACCGGTGCTGGAGCGCCTTCAAGCTGCGAGGTCGCGGACGCGCCGCCCAGCCCCGTTCCATATAACACCAGATAGTATTGCTTCGAAGGGTCGCTGAGGTCGAGCGGTGTTGCGACGCAGCTTCCTGGGGCGGTCCCGCAGCTGACCACCGGAACGGACGACGCCGCACCGCTGCTGTCGATCGTAAGGAGTGTTGCCGCGGCCACTCCACTTCCTGTGGCATTTGCGGAAAACAGTGCTGGCGCGGCGGCCGCGATGGAAGCGGTGCCGATCGCTTGCGGTAGTCCATGGCTTGTCACCTGAACACTCGCGGCTCCAAGGGCGACTTGCGGCACAACGGCGTTGATTTGTCCGGGCGAAACAAGATAGATGGGAACCAGCATACTGGCGCCGGTTGAATCTATGAACGTCACCTGCACGCCTGCCTGAGTGGTTGAAAGCGGAATACTGGTGGCAGCGAGAGTGGACACGGAAAGACTCGCTCCATAGAGCGACACGATCGATCCGGGCGCCACGGAAGACACCCCGTCGGCCGCGGAAACCACGGCAAGGGCACCCGCCACCAGAACAGTTACAGTGGCCGAAGATGGCATGAAATTCGCGTCGCCAGAATAATTCAGTTGAAGCGTGTGCGCACCGCTCACAGTCTCGCGAACGACACCCTGTGAATGGCCGGTAGCGTCGACGACGAATAATCCCAGCTGTGTTCCGGCTTCTGCCACCACAATCGTGCCGGTCGGCGTTCCGGTTGCTGGAGGTACGGCGAAAATGGAAGCGGTCAACAAAATCGCGGTTCCCGGCCCGACCGCGCCGTTTCCAGCCGACGCCGCCAGCGACGACTGCGCCTTCGCCACGTTCAATATCACGGAATTTGAAGGAACTGCTCCAACGCATTTCACAGTGACCTGATAAGTTCCTGGCAGCGGCGAGAAGCTAAACGCCGAAGTATATGAGCTTCCGGTCTGATTCAACTGACTGGTGCCGAGCGTTGTGCTCCCCTCCATCCACGTGATCACGCCGGTAGGTGATTGAAAACTATTTGTGCCAGGCAAGAAGTTGGCTGTAATCGTCACAGCTTCTCCGTATTGAAGAGAGGAGAGGCTCGCCGATAATTGCGGCCCACGGACTGATCTGGTTCACAAATACGGCAAGACCCCTGGGATTTCCGGCGACCGAAACAATGTCCGGCTTGCCGTCGCCATTCATGTCCGCGGCGATGGAAGTCCACATGTCTAGATTTGAACTGAAGCTATAAATCTTTTGAAAAGTGCGTCCGCCGCGATTGAGGAACACATCTGCCGCATAGCAGGTGTTCACCAAATCCGGAAGACCGTCGCCATCGACATCCGTAGCCAGCAGGCAGACTCCGGTGGGCGAGCCAGGGATCGGCACCGCCGCGAGTTGCCGCGTTTTCGATCCCCAAATCATCTCCGGGGGGACCCCGTAGGAGCCTGCTATCGCCAGATCGGTCGCGCCATCACCATCGAAGTCCGCGGCGGCCATTGAGGATGGAACATCCCGGGCAATTGAAGGGTCACGGTTGAGGGGAACGTTCCATCCCCAGCGCCGAACATGAATGAGACGGCGCTATAGGGAGGCTGAGTTGCAGTCGAGGATTCGAGAGCGATCGCGATCGCCAGATCGAGGTTTCCGTCGCCGTCGAAGTCTCCCGTGACGATCTGGCCTGGCCCGATGGATGCTGCCGGAGTGCTCAACAGTTGAAAAGTGCCTCCACCTAAACCAAGGAAAACGTAAATCGTTCCGTTGAAAATATCAGTGAGAATGATGTCCGCATTGCCGTCACGATTGACATCTGCAATGGCGACGCCGCCGGCGCCGACCATATCCGAGGATGGAAACTGGTATTGGTATGTCTGTCTGAACGTCCCATCTCCGTTCCCATGCAACACGGTGATCCCGCCCAGGCTTTGACCTGCGCTGAAGTGTTGCGCTGTCACCACGTCGGGAATCCCGTCTCCATCCACATCGCCTACAGCGACATATGGAGTGAAAGGGATGAAGGGCCCTTTCCCGAAAAAACTGAGGGCCCCATTGCCGTTTCCTAGAAAAACGACGGGGCCGTCGGAGGTCTCTTGCGAGTAGAAGACGATATCCAATTTGCGATCGCGATTGACGTCCGCGGCGAAGATAAAATCCGGCATATTTGCCGGTGTCGAACTACTTTGGACGAACGGAACACCCGTCTGCGAAAACGCAAGAATGGCGAGGAACGGAAATGAAAGCACCTGATATTTAATGAACAAAGCCTCTTATTGTAGCGATTTGTGGTCAATGCTCGCGCGCAAGGGAGCGGACGTTGTACGGCGCCGCCGACGAAATGTCGAGGTTCGAGTGCGTGTTATTTGCCATTATCGGCCAGCTTCAAGATGTCCGTCGAGGTAGCTTCCGGATTGCCGATCATCCGGAGTGAATCCGAATCTGAGGCTTCCCAGAACGTCGTATCTTGAGAGCCTCAGGCCGACGGCGCGTCTACAAGACGCCGACGAACCCGCCAAGTGGCGCATTGCGGGTGCTAGCCGGCAAGTATTGCCTACCAGACGCCAGGAATGAGACGCTTCGTCCGTGCCGAGTACGCCGCGTATTCGTCGCCAAACTCCTCAACCATCATCCTCTCCTCCGCTCGGACGCGAAGCGCGCAGAGTATTGCGAACGCGATCAAGTTTGACGGACCTGCCACCCAATTCGGGATGACGAGCGCCTGGCCGATGGAATACAGCGCTAGCGCCAAGTACATCGGATGGCGGATGCGGCGATAAACGCCCTGGGTGATGAGTCGATGTTGCTCGCGTACCTCCAGGGTGATCGACCAGTTTGTACCAAGGTCAGCGTGCGACCGGTAGAAGAGCCAGAGGCCGATCACCAAGCACATCACACCCGCGACGAGCGGGCCGGCACCCAGCGCGTACTCAGCGAACGAGAATGCTGGCGATGCGACCCAGATCAGAGGGACGAAGAATCCGACGCAGGCGAGAACCAATAGGATGGCCTCTAGCGGAGTTTTATAGCTTGTGGCGACCTTGACAAGTCGACTCCGGTGCCCGTGCGGGACACGAATGGCGATCATCACCACTGTACCTGCGAGCACCAGCACCTTCGCGATCCACGGATTCATGGCCAAGCACCGTCCCTTTCACATCGTACTGCGACTGTCCTCAAAGTGCTTCTGTCCGCAGCTCGCTGTAATGCCTGTGCGTTCGGTGAACCGCAGGTCATAAGGGAACGCCCCATCTTCCCACCTTCACTTCAGTGAAAGCGGATGCCGGGACCGAGAAATGCGACAAACAAGATGGCGGCGAGGGCGGCTGCGGCGATCCATGCCGGGCTAAGGGGAATGGGCCCGGCAAGCGGTGAGGCGGGATCGGAGGTGAGCGCGGCGCGGAAGTGGTCGAGCTGCGTGATGCCGAAGGATGCGGCCGCGGCGGGTGCTGCGGCGACAAAGATGTTGATCCATCCCTGAGGGTTGAAAACTCCGGCGATGCAGGCTATGACGAGCGCTGTCAGAAATGGGATGAGCGTGATGTGGTGCAGGCGATCTAGACTTGCGCGGTCGCTTATGCCGCAGAATGGGCGGATGGCGACGGCGAGCCACGAGAGAAAGAGCCAGTAGAGCGAGACGCTGCCGACAATAAGCAGTGCGCGCCAGAGCCAAGCGAGCGCAAGACCGGCGATGACGCTGGCCCAGTCGCCGAAGAGTGCTACGCCGCTATAGAACGGATAGGCCGCAGCGAAGAGCAGGTTGAAGGCGGCGAGCAGAATGAGGAAGTACAGCAATGGCGGCGCGGCTTTGCGGGCCAAGCGCGTGCAAGCTAATGCGAGCAGGCCGAGGATGACGTTGGCGATGCCGCCTCCGGCGGGAATCCAGCGGCTGTAATGACCGCTCGTGGAGAAGTAGCTGGAGGTGAGCAGGACAGGTATGCCGCCGACGGCGAGGGTGGCCAGGCCGTGGCCCAGGGCTTCGTGGGTTGTGTCGGCAAGGATGAAGGCAAGAACGCCGAGTGCGATCAGCGTGAGTGTGTTGTCTCGGAGACTTGCCTGCATCTGCGTAGTATATGGGTAATGCCGGACTCGCAGAACCTCCGCCACGCGGTCCTATAGCCTGGGAGTCCGCCGGCATATGATTGATGCGGTTCAGTCTATCCGATCAGAAAACGATTTGCTCCTGAATGACGGCGCATACGGAAGTTCCTTTTCCCTGACAAGGGTCATTAACGGCGATCTCTGGACAAGGGCGTTTCGGACCACACTCAAGTCCGACTCGCCGACTTTAACGACTGGTAGGCCGACCCTCTGCTGCGAATTCCTTTCGCCGTTCGCTTGGTTGAGGAAACGCGCGTCGTAACCTCCGCAGAGTTGATTTCAGGTTATTCGCCGCGCAGCGCTTCAGAGGGTGCAATCAAACTTGCCCGGAGCGCCGGAATGAGCGAAGCGATGAAAGCCGAACATCCGAGCGCTGCAACCGCAATTAAAATCAGCTCGGGATTGTAAGGGTTCGTACCATAAAGCTGACTGCCAAGAAATCGCCCCACTGCTAACGTACCTGGTAACCCCACAAACAGTCCAAAGAGAATCAAAACGAAAGCACCGCGCAAGATGAGCGTCACAACGTCTCGCCGATTTGCTCCCAGCGCCATACGCACTCCGATCTCGTTCACTCGCCGTCCCGCATTGTAAGCAGTGACTCCATAAATCCCTATCGATGCCAACACGAGCGATAGCAGGCCAAAAAACGAAGTCAGACGCGCAATGAGCCGTTGTTGGTTGAACTGGCCGGCCACTTGTTCCTTGAGTGCGCGGACCAAAATCACCGGTAAATTGGGATCCACCGAAGCGATGGCTCTGCGAACACCGGTCGATGAAATCGTAGCTCCCGGTTTTGTCACAATCACGATGTCATGGAGATAGTGCGAAAAGATGTCGCTCTTCGTGTCCGCCGGATTGGGGAAAGTTGTGTATTGCGCCTCGGGCAAAAAGAAGAACGGCCCGATTGGTTTCTCTAGATTGTAGGTCAAATGCCTCTCATCTCTTGCCACCCCCACTATTTCAACGCGGCGGTTACCGAAATGTTTGCCGATCGGGTCTCCATTCCCGATAAATTTTCGTGCAAAAGATTCATTGATGACGGCCACCGGGCGCGATGTCGCAGTGTCCTCATCCGTAATAGGGCGCCCTCTCATGATCGTATTCCCAATCGCGTCGAAGTAACCCGGAGTCACTCGATCCCAGTGAGCTTCATTGTTGTCGTTTGGCCCGGGAGCGGGAGCGGGCGGCCCATCGACGAGGACGCTATCGTCCCAACTGTCGCCGCTTTGGGGTGAGTAGAGGCATAGCGCAACGCCCCCAACGCCCGGCAAACTCGCAAGCGAGTCGTGCACCCGCCGATAAAGCGACGTCAACTGATCCGCTTTGTACCCCGCCAAAAACGGGTCGAAACTCACGATTGTACGCCGGTCTTGTTCGAATCCGAAGTCTTGCTTCTCCAGATTCCGCAACGTCAAGGTAAGCAGCCCCGACGTCGAAAGCAACACCAATGAAAGCGCCGCCTGCACTACCACCAAAGTCTTGTGTGCCACCGAACCGGCCCTGGCGGTGGATCGATTGGACCCGCGTAGCGCTTCAATCGGATCAACCCGTGTCGCCATCCAGGCCGGAGCGATACCGAACGCAATTCCTGTAATGAGCGAAACCGCGAACGCGAAGCCCAACACCGGCCATGAAGGCGAAGCGCTAATCGGCAGTCCTCCCATCCCAGTCGATGGTGGAAATGCAAAATGCAGAATCAAATTCGTGCCTGCAAAAGCTACCGCCAAGCCCGCCGCGCCACCAAGAAGGGAAAGTAAAACGCTTTCTGTAAGAGCTTGACGAACGAGGCGCGACGGCCGTGCTCCGAGCGCCATGCTCAACGATGTCTGTTGCCTCCGCTCCATTCCCCGAACGAGCATCAGGTTCGCCACGTTGGCGCAGACGATCAGCAATACAAACCCCGCCACCGTCATCAAGATCTGCAGCCAATGCTCGTAGTCCTCCCTCATGCTTGTGATCCCGGCGCCTCCCGGGCTCAAGTAGAGCGTCTGTTGAGGAAACTTCTCGCGCTGGTAAGCGTCCATCACGCCCCAATGCGCGCGCAGCCACTGCTTCAGCTCCACCCTCATCTGCGCCTCCACCGAGGACGCGCTGACGCCTGGCTGCACGCGGCCAATCAAATCCAACCAGTGATCGTCTTGCCTCGTCAGGTGAGAGACGCTTTGCACCAGCGGCTCCGTCGCCAACGGCACAAACAAATCGGGCGGCGTTTCGCGCAGCGTGTCTCCGAAGAAACCGGGAGGGGTAATTCCCACGATCGTAAATGCCTTGCCATCCAGAG
>JBEKOZ010000267.1:0-6789 GCA_049521275.1 Bryobacteraceae bacterium
AGAGCTACCTCTACGGCGTCCAGCCGGGCGATCCGATCACCCTGGTCGGCGTCGGCCTGGGACTGCTCTTGGCGACCGCGCTCGCGAGCCTGATCCCAGCCTCGCGAATCGCCCGCCTGAATCCGGCGGACACCCTACGGAGCGAGTAGACGAGGAGATGCTCCGCCGCGCTTGTGGCGCACGCCCCAGGCGTGCCGCGTCGCCACTCGTGGCGACGCCCGGTGCCAATACCTACAAATACCGCTCCCGCAGAATCCTCACATGATGCGCGACGTGCCCCGTGATAATGAACGCCATCGCGCGCACCGTGAAGGAATTGTCGCTGGCAATGCCCGTCCGCATCCACGCCTCGGGCGGCAAATTGCGAAACAAGGAAATGGTCGCGAGGCGCACCTGCCGGAACTCCTCGACATGAGTGGCCCAGGCGACACGATCGGCGCCCGCGCCGGCCGCCGCGATGTTCTGATCGTAGCCCGGGAGCGGAGCTTCGAAGCCGCGGGCGAACCACAGGGCTCGGAACGCGAAGGCCCGCTCCGTGTCGGTGAGATGGTTCAGCACTTGCCGGATGCTCCACTTCTCAGCCGCGTAGCGGTGTTCGGAAACCTCCTCGGAGATGCCCGCAAACAAGCCGCTCGCCTCATCCAGTTGCTGTTCCATCATAGCGACGGGATCGTCGCCCGCAGCCTGGTCGATATAAGTGAAGTAATACGGCGCTGCTTCCGTCGCCGCGGGACGCCCGATCATGCGCTGGCCCGATTGAGCTTCTCGATCGACCCCTGATCGAGCTTGAGATTCGTCGCGTCCACCAGATCGCGGAGCTGTTCGAGCGACGTGGCGCTGGCGATGGGCGCGGTGATGCTCGGCCGGGCCATCAGCCATGCAAGGGCGACTTTCCCGGGCGTCGCGCCGTGCGTCTGCGCCACTTCATCGAGCGCCGACAGAATGCGAAAGCCCGCATCGTTGAGGTATTTCTTAACCCCGCCGCCGCGCGGGCTCTTCGCCAGATCGCTCTCCGACCGGTATTTCCCGGTCAAAAATCCGCTGGCCAGCGCGTAGTAGGGAATCACGCCGATACCTTCCTTTAACACCAGCGGCTCCAGCGACGATTCGTAACCGGCTCGCTCGCACAAGTTATATTTCGGCTGCAAGCTTTGATACACCGGGCTGATTTTCAACGCCTCGGCAAGACGCTCCGCGCTGTAATTGGACGCGCCGACGGCCCGGACCTTGCCCTCTTTGACCAGTTGCGCGAACGCGCCCAGCGTTTCCTCGAGCGGAGTCGCCTGATCGTCTTCGTGCGATTGATAGAGGTCGATATGATCGGTCTGGAGGCGGCGCAGGGAATCTTCGACGGCCTGGAAAATATACTCCTTCTTCAGACCTTTGCCGGCAGGCATTTGCATCCCGACCTTGGTCGCCAGCACGATCTTCGACCGCTTGCCGGACCGCTTCAGCCAGTTTCCGATGATGGTTTCCGATTCACCGCCGGTATGTCCCGGCACCCACGTTGAATAAATATCCGCGGTGTCGATAAAATTCATACCCGCGTCGACATAAGCGTCGAGGATCTGGAACGAGGCCGGTTCGTCGATGGTCCATCCGAACACGTTGCCTCCCAACATGAGCGGAGAGACTTCGAGTCCGGAATGTCCGAGCTTTCTGGTGTGTGCCATCACACCATTGTCTCTATTTCTTGTGCGGCGGCGTCCACCGGGAAGCGACCCACGTGCCCTTACCCAAATCGCCGAACGTCACCGTTCCCTTGATGC
The DNA here is from genome assembly GCA_049521275.1 of Bryobacteraceae bacterium. Lineage (GTDB taxonomy): Bacteria > Acidobacteriota > Terriglobia > Bryobacterales > Bryobacteraceae > Palsa-187. Next base: position 1,770 of record JBEKOZ010000267.1, read on the forward strand.
CGTCCTCGGCGGCCGTACCCGTGTAGTGGACCGTGATGATGTGCTCGTTTTCGATGACGCGCATTTCGAAGTCAACCGCGGAATCCTTCACGCTGCCGGTGACCTTCGATTCGCCGAACTTGCCCGCGTAAACGCCCGTAAGATCCGCGCCCTTCTGTTTCAGCTCGAATGTCTGCGTGCGCGGCGCGCCGTAGCCTTCCACTTGCACCTGCCATTTACCGGACAAAGTTGGACTGCCCCCGGCGGCCAGAACACTGGTCAGAATGAAACCGATCCCCAATTTGTTCATAACAACCTCGGTCTAATGAATAGTCCATTTCCGGGAGCAGATCAATCCCGCCGTGGCAGTAGTTTGAAGGGGTAATGATGGCGGGGACGACGAGGCTCGAACTCGCGACCTCCGACGTGACAGGCCGGCGCTCTAACCAACTGAGCTACGTCCCCGCAGGGTGGGTCACTTCGGTCAGTTACTAAAATATCACAGCCGGGTCCCAGCAAGCTAATATGGGAAACAGTGAAAATCACAGCGATCGACACATTTATCGCGGGCAATCCGTGGAAAAACTGGCTTTTTACGCGCGTTTCGACGGATGAAGGCATTCACGGCGTCGGCGAAGGAACGCTTAATTATTTTGGACGCACAGTGGAAGCGGCGATCCATGAACTCTCGCCCCTGATTACCGGCATGGACCCGTTCCAGGTGGAGACCATCAGCCAGAAGCTGATCCGCGACGTTTATTCGGAAGGCGCGCAGATCCATATGTGCGCGGTCTCGGCCATCGAAATCGCTCTGTGGGACATCATCGGCAAGGCGACCAATCAGCCCATCTATAATTTATGGGGCGGCCGCTGCCATGAAAAACTGCGCGCCTACGCGAACGGCTGGTACCGCGGTCCGCGCACACCCGAAAGCTTCGCGGAGAAAGCCAAAATCGTCGCCGGCCGGGGCTACACCGCGCTGAAGTTCGATCCCTTCGGCAACAACTGGCGGATGCTGCCGCGCCAGGAATTCGACCTCAGCCTCGACATCATCACCGCGGTGCGCGAAGCTGTCGGCCCGAAAGTCGATCTGCTGATCGAAGGCCATTGCCGCTTCAACGTCGCGACGGCGGTGGAGTTCTCGATGGCCATGCACCATTTGCGCCCAACCTGGTTCGAGGAGCCGGTGCCGCACACCAACATCATGGCCATGGTGGAAGTCGCGCGCCGCAGTCCGGTGCCGGTCGCGACCGGGGAAAGCCTGTCGAGCAAACAGCAGTTCGCCGACCTCTTACAGCACAACGCCGTCAGCATTCTGCAGCCGGAGCCGCTGAACCTCGGCGGATTGTTCGCCACGCGCAAAATCGCGGACATGGTGGACGCGCACTACGGCATGATCGCGCCGCACAGCGCGCAGGGCCCCATCTGCTCAGCGGCGTGCGTGCAATTGAACGCGTCCCTGCCGAACTTTTTCATCCACGAAATTTTCGACGAGTTCAATGAGCCGTGGGAAAAGCACATCGTAACTCATCCAGTCGAGGTAATAGACGGTTACATAAATGTGCCGGAGTCGCCAGGGTTGGGGACGGATCTGAATCTGGAAGAAATCGCCAAACACCCCTATCAACAGGAAAACTCGCTGCCCTTGTTCAAGCCCGGCTGGGAGAGAAGATCCCGCTAGAGCATAGCCGGACCGCTCCCGCCGGTCGCGGCTCTCTTAGTTCTGTGGAGCCGCGACCATCGGGAGCGGTCGTGCAAAGAGATCGTCGATTTCTGCTATCCTTTATGTGGATGCGTTTCCTGCCTCCGCGCCAGCGGATGTTCTGCCAGGTTCCCCGCTCCCGGTTTGTGTCCGCATTGAACCCCTCCGAATGAAGTCCAACGTACAGATTAGCCGCGGAATTGAGTCGTTGTTCGGAACTCGGGACGAAAATATTCGTCTCATCGAGGACGGCCTCAAGGTGCGCACGCGCCTGCTCAACGACTCGCTCGAAATCGAGGGCGAGGACGACGCCGTGGCGCGCGCGTCCTCCATCCTCAACGACTACGCGGCCCTTGTGAAAGAAGGTCACGTCTTTCACAACGGCGATCTGAACAGCTTTCTGCGCGTGGTCACGGCGGATTCGCAAACTACGCTCCGCGGCCTGGTCGACAGCGGCAAACAGCGCAGCTTCGGCAAGAAAATTGTCACGCCGAAGACTATGAACCAGCGCCGCTACGTCGATGCGATTGAGCGTAACGACCTGGTATTCGGCATCGGCCCGGCGGGCACCGGCAAAACCTATCTGGCTGTCGCGATGGCCGTTTCGGCGCTGCTGTCGAAGCGCGTCACGCGCATCATTCTTACGCGCCCGGCGGTCGAAGCGGGAGAAAAGCTCGGGTTCCTGCCGGGCTCCCTGCAAGAGAAAGTCGACCCGTATCTGCGCCCGCTCTACGACGCGCTCTACGATATGCTCGATCCGGAAAAAGTGAAGATGCTGCTGGAGCGCAACACCATTGAAGTCGCGCCGCTGGCGTTTATGCGCGGCCGCACGCTGAGCGACGCGTTCATCATCATGGACGAGGCGCAGAACTCCACTCCGGAGCAGATGAAGATGGCGCTCACCCGCCAGGGCTTCAATTCGAAAATGGTGGTGACAGGCGATACCACGCAGATCGATCTGCCCGGCGGATTGCGCAGCGGCCTGATTGAAGTGGTGGACATCCTGCGCGGCGTCGAAGGAATCAGCTTCGTGCAGTTCGACGATAAGGACGTCGTGCGCCACAGCCTGGTGCAAAAAATCGTGCGTGCCTACGAGCGATATAACGAAGTCATCGGCGCCAACCGCCAGTTGTCGCTGAAGCTCACCGATCCGGCCGCTGAGTCTGCGGCAATCGAACCCTTGCCTGGTGAAGTACCGGCCGCCTAAGGGCGATCATGTCTCCAGACGATCCTCATTTGTTGTTCCGTCATCCGTCCCGCCGCGTGCGGAGAACGCCCTTGCGCGATTTCCTCACCGAGCTGGTCAAGCGCGTCGCGCGCCGACAGGCGCGAAATGTCACCTGCTTAATCACCACCGACGCCGAACTGCGCCGATTGAACCGCCAGTTTTTGGGACACAATTACGCGACCGATGTGTTGTCCTTCCCGCCGGACGAAATGGCCATTTCACTCGACCGGGCGGCAGCCCAGGCCGCGGAACTGGGCCACTCGCTCGAGGACGAGCTGTGCATCCTCATGCTCCACGGCCTGCTGCATTTGTGCGGCATGGATCATGAAGCGGATTCGGGCGAGATGCTGCGCGCGGAAATGCGCTGGCGCAAGCGCCTCGGGCTTCCCGCGGGCCTGATCGAGCGTGCCCAATGATGTTGCTGCTGATCTTACTGGCGGCCGCGACGGCGATCGTCGTCGCGCTGGTCACCTGCGTCCAGCTTCTGTATCTTGAATCGCTTCGCATCCGCGCGCGCGAACTGCCCGCGCTGCAATTCTTCAAGGAGACGCTGGAGAAAAAGCTCGGGATCGAAACGGAGCGCGGCTCCCTCGCGTTTTCGCTGGTGAAGCATATCGGGCTCGCCATCATCGGATGCCTGGTGATGGCCGTCGCGGTGGAAGCGCAAAACGGACTTGGCCAGTCCGTGGTCATCGCCTGCCTGATCTCCGGATTCTATGTCGTCCTCGGAACGCACATCATTCCGCAACTGTTTTACCGCCGCAGCAGCGGGCATCTGCTGGTGCCGCTGCTTCCGTTTTTTCGCGCGGTGCTGCTGCTGGTGACGCCTCTTTTGTGGGCGCTCGAATTCGTGCAATCGCTTTTCGAATTGGGCGACGATCACCCGCAGGCGGAGCCCACGCGTCCGGAGGAGCACATTGAAGCGCTCATTTCAGCCGGCGAAGAAGAGGGCATCATCGAAAAAGGCGACCGCGAACTGATCCAGTCCGTGGTGGCGTTCGGCGATAAAACGGTGCGCGAAGTGATGACGCCGCGTCCGCGCATTGTGGCCATTGGAGAGAACGCGTCGCTCGAAGAGTTGCGCCAGCTGGTCATCCACGAACAGTTCTCGCGCGTTCCCACTTACGACAAAACCATTGATGAAATCACCGGATTCGTCCATGTCCGCGATATGTTCGAGCTCAGCGACGTCGAGCGCGCCGGGCGCAAAGTGCGCGACATCATGCGGCCGATGAGAGCGGTTCCCGAGTCGAAGCCGGTGAACGATCTGATGCGCGAAATGCAGGAGGAAGCAGCCCATATGGCTGTGGTCGTCGACGAGTACGGCTCGACCGCCGGCATCGTCACCATGGAAGACATGGTGGAGGAGATCGTGGGTGAGATTCACGACGAGCACGAGCCGGACCGCGATTTCCGCCAGGACCCCGACGGCAGCTACGTGGTCAGTGGCAGCTTCGATCTGGGCCGGCTGCGCGAGCTGCTCGATTTTCATCCCCAGGAGGATACCGAGTCGACTACCGTCGGCGGTCTGATCACGGAGTGGCTCGGCCACGTGCCCGAAGTCGGCGAAGAGACCGAACGCGAAGGGATCGCGATCAAGGTGCTGGCGGCGAACCATCTGCGCGTGGATCAAGTACGTGTGGCGAAGGCGGTGGGAAAATGAAAGCCGGGTTCGTATCCATATTAGGGCGTCCCAATGCGGGGAAGTCGACGCTGTTGAATGCGCTGCTCGGGCAGAAACTGGCCATCGTGACCTCCAAACCGCAGACCACCCGCACCTCGATTCAGGGCGTGGTGACAACTGCCGATTATCAGATCGTGTTCGTCGACACGCCGGGAATTCACCGCTCCAATACGTTGCTGAACAAGCGCATGATGGATACCGTCCGCGCCTCGGCCTCCGCCGACGTGGTGCTGTTCCTGATCGACGTACTGGAGCCTTTGCGCGCCGAAGACGAGCAGGCGATCGATCTCATCAAGAAACTCGAAGCGCCCGCCTTCGCGGTGCTCAACAAGGTGGATAAGCTGGAGGACAAGCCAAAATTGCTGGCTTTGATCGAACAACTGCGCACCGTCCATGAGTTCGCCGAGTTCATCCCCATCTCCGCGAT
>JBEKOZ010000268.1:0-6762 GCA_049521275.1 Bryobacteraceae bacterium
AGGTACGCCGAATCCGCGCCGCCTGAGTAGGCGACGATCACGCTCGACATCTCCTGTAGCGAAGCCAGCAGCCTCTGCTCCTTCGCTGTCAGCGTACTCATGCCTCTATTGTAGCGGCAGGTCTTCCTGCCCGTCAGCCGGCGGTTCGACGGTATCCGGAATCAGACCCGCCGCGGCCACCTGGTCGCCGGCTTCGACATTCACCAGCTTCACGCCTTGCGTGGAACGCCCGGCCTGCCGGATTTCGCTCGAATCGATGCGGATGATCTGCCCCTGCTTGGTGATGATCATCAATTCGGAATCTTCCTTCACCGAAAGAATGCCCACAACCTTGCCCACCCGCGGTGTGGTCTTCATATTAATGACGCCCTTGCGTCCGCGCGCCGTCAGCCGGTAATCCACCAGAGGCGTGCGCTTGCCGAAGCCATTTTCCGAAATCGAGAGCATCAGCCCCTCTTTCGGGACCACTTCCGCGCCCACCAGGTAATCGCCCTCTTCGAGCTCCATGCCGCGCACTCCGCGCGCCGGCCGGCCCATCGGCCGAACATCGCTTTCCTTGAACCGGCAAGCCATCCCCTCGTGCGTTCCGAGGAACATGTATTCCTCGCCCGTCGTTAGCCGAGCAGCCAGCAGTTCATCGCCTTCATCCAACCCCAGCGCGATGATGCCTTGCGCCCTCGGATTATCGAACTCCGTCAACTCGCATTTCTTGATCACGCCCTGCTTGGTCACCATCACGATGAACTTGCCCGGCACGAATTCCTTCACCGGCAAAAACGCCGTGGCCGATTCGTCCGGCTGCAAAGCGATCAGACCGGACGCATGTTTCCCCTTCCCGGTGGTGACAGCATCCGGAATGTTATAGATTTTAAGCCAATAAACCCGTCCTTTATTAGTGAAAATCAGCAAATAAGCGTGCGTCGACGCCACGATTAAATGCTCGACCACATCCTCCGCCCGCGTCGACATGCCGATCCGGCCCTTGCCGCCCCTGGTCTGCCGGCGATACGTGTCGACAGCCGTCCGCTTCAGGTACCCGCCGCGTGTCACCGTCACCGCAACATCTTCCATCTGAACGAGATCTTCGAGCTTGATCTCGCCCGTATCTTCAATAATCTGGGTGCGGCGCTCGTCGCCGAAGTCTTTCTGGACCTCTTTCAGTTCCTTGACAATAACGCCCTTTAAGACCTTTTCGGAGCCTAAAATCTCCAGATATTCGCCGATTTTGATCTGTATGTCGGCTAATTCTTCGATAATCTTCTGCTGCTCCATGCCGGTCAGGCGCTGGAGTTGCAATTCGATGATCGCCTGGGCCTGTTTTTCCGTGAATTCGAACCGCCCGATCAGGCCTTCGCGGGCGTCTTTCGGATTCTTTGCCGCCCGGATCAGCTGGATCACCGCGTCCAGATTGTCGAGCGCCTTCTTGAACCCGAGCAAAATGTGCTCGCGCTCCCGGGCCTTGCGCAATAAATAATCGGTGCGGCGGCGCACCACATCGGCGCGATGTTCGATGAACCGCTTCATCACCTCCACCAGCCCCATTTCCTTGGGCTGCTGGTTCACAATCGCCAGCATGATCACGCCGAAGCTGATCTGCATCTGCGTCTGTTTGTAGAGGTTATTCAGCACCACCTCGGCTTGCTCGTCGCGCTTCAATTCGAACACCACGCGCATGCCGTCGCGATCGCTTTCATCGCGAATATTGGAAATTCCTTCGAGCTTCTTTTCGTTGACCAGCCCTGCCGCGTACTCGATCAAGCGCGCTTTATTCACCTGGTAGGGCAGCTCCGTCACCACGATCGCCTCGCGATCCTTGCCGAACGTCTCCGTCGCTGCCTTGGCGCGAATTTTCAGCGATCCACGGCCGGTCGTGAAATAGTCGTAGATCCCTTCCCGCCCCAAAATCAGGCCGCCGGTGGGAAAATCGGGACCCTGCACAACTTCGATAATCTTCGATAAAGGCGTCGCCGGATTGTTCACCAGCATGATGCACGCCTCGATAATTTCCGTCAGGTTATGCGGTGGAATTTTGCTGGCCATGCCCACCGCGATTCCTTCGCTGCCGTTGATCAGCAGGTTCGGAACGCGCGCGGGCAGGACTTCCGGCTCCTCTTCCTGGCCGTCGTAGTTGGGCCGGAAGTCGACTGTTTCCTTGTCGATATCCTCCAGCATCGCCTCCGAAATCCGCGCCAGCCGTGCTTCCGTATACCGCTCCGCCGCCGGTGGATCGCCGTCGACCGAGCCGAAATTTCCCTGTCCGTCGACCAGCGGATAACGAAGCGAAAACGGCTGCGCCATGCGCACCAAGGCGTCGTAAATCGGCAGGTTTCCGTGCGGATGATACTTGCCCATCACGTCGCCGGTGATCTTGGCGCACTTGCGCGTCGGGCGGTTGTAATGCAGCCCTAACTCATGCATTCCAAAGAGAATGCGCCGGTGCACCGGCTTCAATCCGTCGCGCACCTCGGGCAACGCGCGGTTGATGATCACGCTCATCGCGTACGAGAGGAAGGACTGCTTCATCTCGTCTTCGATATTGATCGGAATCAGGTTTTTTCCACCCCCATCCCCGCCGAGCGGCAATTGCCCGCCGGGAGGCGGAGTGGTCGGGTCCTGTGGATCTGCCAAAGCTTGAGCTCCTTACGAAAGAACGCGTAGCGGTGCGTTCCTCTCTATTTTAGCAGCAGCGGGCGCGCCGGTGCGATGGATTAAACTGAATTCTGACCATGACCAATCGATGGAAGACCGCGGGCGCCTTCCTCGCCATCCTCATCTTTTTTCTATACTTTGCCCGCGAAGGCGTCCGCACCCACTTCGCCGCCGACGACATGATGAATATCGGAGGCCCCTGGGTGCGCGGCTGGTGGCTCACCCTGGCCGATAACCTGCGATTCTGGAGTACCGTCGTCCGGCCCATGGGCGGTCTTTTCTACATCTCCTTATACCGGCTGTTCGGCCTCAACCCCCTGCCTTATCGCATCGCGGCCTTGGCGTTCGTGTTCGCGGGTGCGTGGTTCAGCTACCTGGTTGCGGAGTTGCTGACGAAATCCCGCGCGATTGCGCTGGTGACAGGACTGATCTGCTGCGCCCACGCAACTATGGTCGACGTCTACTTTGGCACGAACACCATCTACGACATTTTGGCCCGTTTCTTCTCGATGCTCGTTCTGCTGCTCTACATTCGCATTCGCGATCGGCAGGATATCCCCAGCGTCCGCCAGGCGTTGCTGATTGTGCTGCTGTTCGTCGCCGCGCTCGACTCGAAAGAGATCAGCGTGATCATCGCCGGCTCGGTGATTAGCTACGAAGTGATGTTTCACGGCTGGCCCCGCCATTGGAGTTGGCTGAAGCGGGAAGGGCTGGTACCCGCGCTGCTCGCGATTCTTGCCTTGGTGTACACGGCGGGTAAAATCTTCGGCGCCAACCCGCTTTCGAACCTCGAAGCCTACCGCCTGGTCCTGTCCAAAGACCGCTATCTGGACAACAACCTCGCTTACGCCGCGAGTATCTGCTACCAGTTTTTCTTCGATTCCAGAGCGAGCCTGATCGCTGCCGACATCGCCCTGCTGCTTCTGCTTTCCCACCGCCGAGCCGCCGTCCGCTGGGGAGCCTTCTACGTGCTCACCGCGACCCTCCCCGTCTCCTTCATCGTGACTCGCGGAGGATCCAGCCTGCTGCTCCCTCTGTTCGGATGGGCGTTCCTCATCCCGACCCTCATCGCCTCCATCTGGACCTCAAAATGGGCCATCCGCATCAGCCTGGCCCTGTTCCTGGCCGCCTACCTGCATCGGACCATTTGGTATTGGAAAGATCAGCCGCAGGTTTTCTTCAAGGAGCAGGAGAAGACCTGGCGCGTGATCACCCAACTCAAGGAGCTCCACTTTCAACCGAAGCCGGGAAGCAAAGTGATCGTCGTCAACGATCCTTGGCCGGACCTTTGGGATATGACCTTTATCGCCCAACTGGCCTGGGACGACCCCTCCATCGCCATCACGATGTCGCGCCGTCTGCCCTCGCCTCCCGGCCCGGAGGAATTGGCGAAATATGATTCGGTCCTGGAGTTTGAGAAAGACGGATCGTTGAAGCTCGTTCGCTAGTGTCCCGTTTCTGAAGTTTGTATAGCGAAAGGCGTGGGGCGGACGCCCTCGTCGGCGCCGGACCCCTTGGTCCGGCTCGGCCTGCGCACGCGAATCATAGGCCGACGCGGGCGTCGGCCGCGGTCCAGGGGGACCGCCCCACCCAAGGGGTTCGTCACGACGCGCGATGCCGTGTCAGGCACCCCCCTTAGGTCCCTGGTCCCGAAACTCCGGCGGCACTAAGTGATCTGCAATCGCACAATCAGCGCTCTGCCGAACATCCAAAAACCCCACTGACGGGTACCATCATTATGACGCCAGGAGCGCGGCCGATACGGGACCACACGATAACACGGTGGCCCGCGTAGGAACCGGCCGCCTCCCAGCGTCCTCAGAATAACGCCGTATTGCGCAAACGCAAACAGTACGAATTGGCTAAGGCGAATTAGGCGTTCATCACGCGATTCATTCGCTCAATGGCTTCATCGATTTCCGCCGTATTCTTAAACCCCAGCGTCACAGCGTCGACGCACCCGAGGTTCATGGCGAACCTCATCGACGCGTCGCGATCCTCGGCGGTGATGAAACTGCCTTCCCCCACTAGCTTCATGCTGATCACGCCCATCCCCTGCGCGTGAACTTGCTTGGTATGCGCCACCACCTCGTCGACGTTGCCCGCCACATTCACGTCCCTCATCTCCGGCGTGTCCATGTGCGCGCCCTTGTGGTTCATGCGGATCATCGCGATATCGAGAAACTCATTCCCCGGGATGGTTCGGAGCGCCGGCAGGCCGTGAATGGACGCTCCATGGCTGAGGATCACCTTCTTGCTCTTGGCCTCCGCAAAGTGGTCTTGCAGCCCCTTGTAATCGGAAGCCCAGGTGGGAGGCCGCAGGCAGTGCAGCAGCAGAATGTCGATATATTCGGTCCCGAGCTGCTGCCGGAACAGATCGATCTTCGCCGCCGGATCGCCCGTCGGAGGAGTGCTGTATTTGGTCATCAGCCGGTAGCTGTCGCGCGGCAGACCCTTCAGTGCGATAGCCAGCATCTCCGGCATGCCGTGATACGACTCGGCGGTTTCGAAAAACCGGATGCCGCGATCGTAAGCGTGGCGGACCAGGCGCGTAAACTCGGGCTGCCCGAGGTTCCGTTGGACGGCCCCGCTGCTGGTGCCGGTCCCGAACGCAAGCCGGGTCACCTTTACATTCGACTTACCGAGAGTGACCCAATCGGTAGCCAGGCGTTTGCTAGGTGCGGCCGAGAGCGCGGTAGCGGCCACGCTAGAAATCAGAAAGTCGCGGCGGGTGAGAGCCATAAAAATTGCTCCTTTATGTGCCACTTTATCACGAACTTGTCACTTTCACCCGCCCTGACCTGACGCACTGTCCGTTATCTTCTGGGTAAGGAGTCCATGGCGCTCTTCCAGCGGAGAGCCGGGATCGGCCGGTCGGCGCAATACTAGTACGAGCGTCGGGGGCCTGCGTGCGTTGGATTTTTGCCGGTAAACGACCGGTGTTCCGTCGTGGGAACTAAAACCAGCGGCTAAAGGGAGCGCTTCCGATAAATTTTGCAGTGCCGGTTCTTTGAAATCCTAATAATGCGGGCGCAGCGCCTCTTGTGGGGCCGCCAATATTGGCGGCAGCCGCCCTTTCAGGCGGCTCTTCGGTTCCGTACAGCCAAAGTGTGCGGCTCCGCCGCGCCGCGCTTTGGTGGCAGCGTGTAAAGGTATGATTGGTTTCTGATGCCGGCTATCGCGAGCGACACCGAAGAAACAACCCACTTCCTGAACGTCGATCTCGACATTTACTCCATGTCAGATCTTCAACCGATCGTTACCGCCTTCGGCAAAAAGGAGTCCGCGCTGCACGTGGGGCGCTATAAGCGGACCTACAAAGCGGTTCTTGAGCTGAACAAAATTGCAAAAAGCGCCGACTCGATAATTCTTGCGTTCTGCGCCCTAATACGGGCGCTTCCCAAGGCTCAGCGTAAAATATGGGACGAGGCTAAGATTCGCGAATTCAGCGTAGGAATTCAGGCTCAGCTAAAGCCGATCACCTTCGAAATCACGTTGAATGAAGGAACCGTCAAGGCCGCATCGGAAGTAGGTGCCAGGATTAACTTCACGATCTATTCGCCGGCCATGCCAAATATCCACGTATCGCAGGCTCAGCCCGGCCGTCTGCTATCATCAACCAAGGAGCGTTCCTGCTAGGTTGGTGTACGGTCTTCAAAAATTGATCCAATGCTCAATGTCATGGAGTCCGGCTCGATTTCGCGCCGGTGAGCCTGCTCCGGTGGGGTAACCTGCCATGGAGACGCCTGATGGCGCGCGGAGGATTCCCCCCTTGTTGTCTGGGGTCAAATGACGGAGACTGGGACGGCTGTGTGGTGCGCTCCTGTTTTGAGCCTCTAATTCCTTGACCAATCTACTTTTCATCGGCGACATTTTCGCCTCGCCCGGCCGCCACATCGTCGCCCGGCATCTCAAGGAACTCGTCGCCGCCGAGAAAATCGACCTTTCCATCGCTAACGCCGAAAATTCCGCAGGAGGCTTCGGCATCACGCCGCAGCTGGCCGACGAATTGTTCGGCTACGGACTCGACGTGCTTACCAGCGGCAATCATATCTGGGATAAGCGCGAGATTTACGATTATTTCGCCCGCCAGCCGCGCCTTCTGCGCCCGGC
>JBEKOZ010000269.1:0-6755 GCA_049521275.1 Bryobacteraceae bacterium
TGTCGTCGCCGTGCAGGCGCTCGGCCCCCATGACATGAGCTTCCGAGGTGCCGGAGGGGATCGAGCGCCACACACACGGCGCCCACGGCGTCGGCCATGTGAAGAGCAACCTCTGCGCAACGCCGTGTCGCCGCGCCACCTCGCACACCACGGCTCCCGGCATCAGCGTCTTTTCGACGATCCGAGCTTTTCACGAAGACGGACGAAAGGCCACAGTCACCGTAGTCTATCCTCCCAAATGTTTCAGGGTGTTGGAGATGCACAGACCGCGCCACGGGCCTTCGTGAAAGCCGAAGGGCGGAGGCGGTTTCGTAAACGGTGGCCTCTTCGGGCTCTCGCGGGATGTCGGCAACTATATCCACAACGACCAGACCGTTTGGGAACAGAAACCATTACAAAAGTTGGCAAAGGAAGACGATTGCAGGCATTCCGCCCCGAAGGCTTCTTCCAGCTTATGGATGCGCTCCGCGATCGAATTTACCTTGAGCTGCTGTGGTCGTGCGGCGCCCCGCCCTGGAAATGCCTGTGATGGCTTCATTTTGGGATTATCGCCGGTTCTCGTTGCGGGGCGAATCGGGCCGATCTGGCCTCCCGCGAGCGCCGATTTGGCGCGGACAGGACGGCGGGTATGAGGTTGCCTATCAAGGCGTCGATCGCGACGGCGTACAACTGTATGTTGTGACGTGGGACACTCCAGGCTTGCAGCCATGCGCGGTTCGAGTACTGGCCCCTGACCGTCCGTCGACCAATCACCAGCATAGCTTCCTGTTTGACCTACCAGTCGAACCCAACGACCAGCCGACGTATGGTAATGGCCTCGATGAACTCCGGCGTCTCGACGTACAAAATAAGTATAACGCGACAATCGTTCAGCCGATATTCCCAATTGATCCATGGTACGCGGATCATCCATTTGACATGACCATCAACTTCGAGTCGTTCTTAGCTAAATATCTACCAGCCTGGTTGGACAATACTTTATCCAACAGCCGCGCGGAGAAGAAAAGGCTAATTGGATTCTCAAAGTCGGGCTACGGCGCCATAGGTTTACTGTTCAAACACTCTTCTGTGTTCGATGCCGCCGCTGCGTTCGATTTTCCAGCAGACATGGCCGGCTATGACGATTTTGGGCCCAGTTCGGCACAGAATTACGGAACGGACGCGAATTTCCAAAATCGCTATCGGTTGACGGATGCCTTCATTGACACTTGGAAAGCGCCATTCACTACCGCAGAGCGTGTCTGGATTTCCGAGGGTTCTTCATATCAGCCCGAGGTAGCGAACTTCAGCGCTCTACTTGCGTCGCATGGCGTTTTCCACACTCTTTCGATACAAACAAACGACGCCCATACTTGGTTTGGAGGGTGGCTATCCGATGCTGTATCGGGGCTCTTTGGGCTGCAGCATTGCTCGGTTGAGGATCAACTCGGCATCACTGGGCGCGAGGCGAGCGCGGAGGACTTTGCTTACGGCGCAAAAATCTTTCGGTCGAAATCGGGACTCCCTCCTGGGGTGACGGGCAATCGGCTTGCCGGCGCTCCATATGCCAGGATCGTGGGCTTGAAGCGAAGGAGCGTAGTTTCGTCGTTCTGCGCGCGGGTTCGGCGAAGTGCTAAGATCAAAAGACTTATTACAAATGTTAACCTTCTTGAAAAATTACTTGCGACGCGAGTTCGCCTTGAGTAGAGAGTCTCGGGAAGCCACGGGGTCCCTACGGTTGTAACCCCGAGGACTGAACGTTCAGGCATCTTCTAAGATGCCTCGTCTTACGTAAGTCTTGCAGACCGAATGAAAACGGAATCGTGGCCGAGGCGACTCGCGGCGACGGTCGATGGAATCGCTATATGACGAACTTAGTCACCAAAACCGCTTTCAACTCTTTCAGGGGACCTGGCCGATGTGCGGAATAGCCGGGATCATCGGGCGAGTTGACGATTTCAACCGCACAGCGCTGGACCGAATGAACGACGCAATCGCCCACCGCGGTCCGGACGCAAGCGGGACGTGGGTTTCCGAGCCGAACTCTCGTGGCTGGGGCGTTCTTCTCACCCATCGCCGTCTCGCTATCCTTGACCTCTCGCCCGCCGGCGCACAGCCCATGGTCGACCCGGCGACCGGGCACGTCATTGTCTTCAACGGCGAGATCTACAATTTCCAGGAGCTCCGGCGGCGCCTACAGGCTGAGGGGCAGGTGATGCAATCGACCGGCGACACTGCCGTGATGCTTCGCGCTCTCGGCCTGTATGGGCCGGAAGCCGTGGCCTGGCTCCGAGGCATGTTCACCTTCGCCTGCTGGGACCCCAAGCAGCGCCGACTCCTGCTGGCGAGAGACGCTCTCGGGATCAAGCCTCTCTACCTGGCTCGGTCGTCAGACCCGGATCGGGGCTGGTCCTTGGCCTTCGCCTCAGAGCTGCGCGCACTGCTGGCCTCCGGCCTGCTTGGGACGCCTCGCTTAGACCCTCAGGCTGTGGCCAGCAGCGTGTGGAACGGCTTCGTCGTCGGACCCGGCACCGCCGTGAAGGGCGTCGATCTGCTTTGGCCGGGCCGCCTGCTTGAGTTCGACGGTCAGGGCCTGGAGGTTCGTCAGCAGGACTTCTGGCGTATCCCCGACCGGGCGCCCGATCCGGTCGCGAACGAGGGCGATCTTGCCGCTATTCTAGCCGAGGGTCTCAAGCTTCACCTCGCCAGCGACGTGCCCCTGGCGATCTTACTCTCCAGCGGAGTCGACTCGTCAGTTGTCGCCAATCTAGCCCAACTCGCAGCCCAAAACCCGATCCACACTTTCACGCTCGCGTTCGAGGAGAACGAGCTGAACGAGGGACCCATCGCGCGCCAGATCGCCACCGCCATTGGGACCCAGCACCATGAAGTCGTGTTGACCGAGGGGCGCTTCACTGAGAATCTGGACGCCGCGCTGGACAGTCTAGACCAACCGACCTTCGATGGGCTTAACGCCTATTACATTTCAAGCGCCATTCGATCAGCGGGGTTCACGGTAGCTCTGTCGGGGACTGGCGGGGACGAACTCTTTGGAGGCTACGCATCGTACCGCGACCTGCCCGTGCTGCATCGCTGGTCCAGGCGGGTCGCGTGGGCACCCCGAAGCCTGCAGGTAGCCGTGGCCAAGCTGGCCGCTTGCCTGTTGCAACGCTCCGGGGGAACGGTGCCGCCTCAGACCCGCTGGGCCAAACTTCCTGAGATGGTCCGGCACGGCGACGATCTCCTCGCACTCTATCAACTCGCTTACGCACTGTTCCTTCCCGGATTTCAGCATGAGCTCCTGGCTCCGAGCTATGCGGAAGCGCTGGCCGACGGCCTGCCCGCAGAAATGCGGCAGCGAATTATCGCCGAGAGCCGTGACCGCACCCCGCTGTCGGCCATCAGCGTCATGGAGCAGCGGATTTTCTTAGGCGAGCGGCTGCTGCGGGATAATGACGTCGCCAGCATGGCTTGCTCACTCGAGCAGCGGGTGCCGCTGGTGGACCAAGTCCTTCTCGAGAGCGTTGAACGAATGCCTGATCACGCGCGCTACCAGCCGCTGGGCCAGAAGGCTGTCTTGCGGCGCATCGGTCTCCGAGGTCTTGAACCCGCGCTATTCGAGCGACGTAAGAGCGGGTTCGTCTTGCCGTTCGATCGCTGGATCCGCCGGGGCCTAAAGGACACCATGGACCAGACCTTACGAGACCCGCAGGCTATCGCCCCGGTCGGACTTGACCCCATAACGGTGGGCAGACTTTGGACCGCCTTTCTCGAGGGCGCGCCCGGCATGTATTGGTCACGGGTTTGGTCGGTATATGTCTTTATCCGTTGGTGCCACCGCAACCGCGTCTTCCGTTGAAGCGGCCGTTCGAGGCGGGTCATTCTGATCGCATCACTGAGGCGCATTTCAAGGTCTTGGCCGTTCGCACGCAGGCGTTGGTCTTTCTGGACGAGACCGGAACCACTATCAAGATGACGCGTCTGCGCGGCCGGTGCGTGAAAGCCGGAGCTTTTTCTCGAAGACTCTCTTCGAAACATTGGCAGACGCAGACTTTCATCGCCGGCTTGCGCTGCGACCCGCTCTCCGCGCGATGGATTCGCGTGTATAGCGAAGTTGGGTCGGGTATGTCTAAGATCAATTGGGGACTGCAAAACCGCTTTGTCGGTATGGTCGCTTTTCTATTTTGAGGTGGCGTGTATACAAGTGCGGTAGTGAATAGAAGGATGGGAGTGTCGACAGCCTCCATGCGCCCTATCAGAGTTCGTGTAGCTGCTCCGATTTTTGATAAATACTTAATCACTCCGATTTTGGCCAGTGCTTATTCTTTGGTTATAGACCCGATGTGGAATTTTTTCTTTCCAGTAAATGGTATCATGGCAAGTCGGGTCGAAAATAAGATTTTTTGGCCTCTTGTTACCGCCATTGCCCTCGGTTGTCTGGCTTTCCGAAATCGGTCGCGCTTCACCTGGCCCCCACATATCGTATGGTTCGCCGCCTATCTTGCGCTCGCCGGCGCAAGCGTCCTGTGGGCTTTCAAGCCCGGAATCTCATTTAGTCGATTTACCGCAGAAATAATGATGCTCATAGCTATCATGCCTTTGATGTTCGCAGATCGAAAAGCAGATATAATGCCGAGCCTATTTTACTGCTTCGCAGTCGGAGCGATCTTGAACGCTGTGGTGATATTAAGCGGTAACTCCATACAGTCGGAGTCCATGGGCATCAAGATAGGGTATCCAGGGGTTTTTTCGTTCAAAGGGGAATTAGGAGAGTTTGCGGCATTCGCCATTTTGTTTGGACTTTACCAGTCGGCGAGTCGCGGCGGGCGGAGAGCATCAGGCCTGATCATTGTCGGCGTCAGCATCTATCTCGTTCTGGTTAGCGGGTCCAAGGGGGCGCTCGGTTGCGCCTTATTGGCTGCAATGCTGGCCATACTGGTCTTGTTCGCCGGCAAGAAAATGCGCGTTTCCCCGCTGATCGTGTTGTTGCCTCTGCTGATAGGCTACGCCGGCCTGTCCAAGGTGCTCGGCAATCTGATCAATCGAATCTCCTGGTATACATATGGCAATTATGACTTAAGCGGTCGTATCTATATATGGGACTTGGTAAATCTTGAGATCGCAAAAAGGCCTTTATTGGGCTGGGGATACCGATCCATTTGGCTCGTTGGTCCCGATTCTCCCACCCTGGTCGATTCGGCCGGAAGTTGGGTCGGCAAGATGCCCACCGCTCACAATGGCTATTTGGACATGATGATGGATAGCGGATATATTGGTATTGTCTTGTTCGTCATCTTTATCTTAACCACACTTCACGCTATTGGGCGCGTAATGGATCGCGATCCTACCCGTGCGTGGCTCCTGCTTTCAATCGCGCTTTTTATCAGCCTTCAGAATTTCCTTGAGACCTCTTGGCTGCAGGGCGCTGAACCCTTGTGGCTGATGTTTGTGATCGTCGCCGCCGAAGCTGCGCGATATTGGCAGCCGGTTCCACCCGATTCGGCAACCGTACGGCCCGTCTTCCGAAGGGGGAGCGTCGCGGCGGGGCCCACGTTTCCCGCCCGGGCGAGGAGTGTCGCTAGGCTACCCCGAAGTCCGGGCGTCAACGGATGACCCCGCCGTCGACTGATCGAGCACAGACGATGTCGGCAGCGAGGACGATTGCCGGCCCGCTGAAACTGCACGGGCACATGCCTGCGCTCGATGGAGTGCGCGGCCTGGCCGTTCTGATGGTCCTGCTGGACCACTTCGTCGGCGACATGCTTCCGACCAACGCGGTTGAGCGGGCCCTCGTATACGTGACGGCCTATGGAGCCGCTGGTGTCGACCTGTTCTTCGTCCTGTCGGGCTTCCTAATCACCGGGATTCTCTACGACGCCCGAGATGGCGCATTTTATTTCCGCAACTTTTACATGCGTCGCTTTTTGCGCATTTTTCCGCTCTACTATGGTGTTCTGGCGCTCCTCTTCTTCGTGGCCCCGTTGATCCCGCTTCTGCAAGGGGCGACGCTGGATGATTTGGTGAGGCGTCAAGCCTGGGCCTGGCTATATGGCGTGAACATCTACACAGCCCTCCGCGGCGAGTGGGCCCTCTCCTACATAAACCACTTCTGGTCGCTCGCCATCGAGGAGCACTTTTACCTGTTTTGGCCGCTGGTGGTCTATCTGTTGGCCCGCCGACCACGGACGCTCGTCGCGGTCAGCTTGGCGGTTTCATTGGGCGCCATGCTGGCGCGGCTGATCGGGTCGCTCATGGGCTTGACGTGGTTCACCACGGGGGTCCTGACCCCTTTCCGCCTGGACGGCTTGGCTTTGGGCGCCTTTCTCGCGGTGGCGTCGCGGCAGCCCGGAGTACTGAATCGAATCATCCGGGCGCTGCCGTGGGCGACAGCGGTGGTTGGCGGGCTGCTGATGGCCACCATAACCTTCTGGATTCGTTTGCTGCTGGGGGGCCATGGGCTGGAGCTGGCGGCCGGTGCAAGGCCGATGCTGCTCGAGATGCTGCTGGCCTGCCTGCTCATGTGGGCCCTTGTCGCGCCCGAGCGGTCGGCTACCTCGCGCTTCTTCCGCAGCCGGGCCATGGGCTTCCTGGGCACCTACAGCTACGGCCTTTACGTTTATCATCACTTCATCGCGTATTATCTGACCTCCAACCGCACCGAGCTGAAGCTTGCGCCCTGGCTCGGATCTCACCTGGCGGCGGTGGCGTTGCAGGCCATTCTTGGGATGTGCGCCTCACTGGCCGTTGCCTATTTCAGCTACGAACTGTTTGAGAAG
>JBEKOZ010000270.1:0-6751 GCA_049521275.1 Bryobacteraceae bacterium
TTTCGCGAGCCTGCCTTACGGCAAATATCGGATTCAGATTTCAAAAAGCGGTTTCATTCCACAGTTGCTGGAGATTGACGTACAGGCCGGAACGCCTATCTCGCGAACCCTGACTTTGGCGCTCGCGACTACCAGGAACAGAGTCGAAGTGGTGACGACGACGCCGCTCGCCGGAACGGATCTTGCGATCGACCAGATTGCGGGCCCCGTCCAGACAGCAACGGCAGCCGACGTCGAAAACAGCGGCGCGCTCAACCTGGGCGACTTCATGAACCGTCGTTTGAACGGCGTCTCCGTGAACGAAATGCAGGAGAACCCGTTCCAGCCCGATGTGAATTATCGCGGCTACACCGCTTCTCCCCTGCTCGGAACGCCCGAGGGAATTTCGGTTTACGTCGATGGCGTGCGGCAAAATCAGCCGTTTGGCGATGTGGTGAGCTGGGACCTGATCCCCAAGGACGCGATCTCGGAAATCGAGCTGATGCCGGGGTCAAATCCTTTGTTCGGGCTCAACACGCTCGGAGGCGCGCTGTCGGTTCAGACCAAGAGCGGCATCACCAATCCGGGTCCGGTGCTCAGGCTGAACTACGGGAGCAGCGGGCGAAAGTCGGCGGAGGGGGAATGGGGCGGGGGCAAGGCAAGCGGATTCAACTGGTTCTTTTCCGGCCTCGGATTTCACGAATCGGGATGGCGCGTCGACTCTCCTTCGGACGTGCGCCAGGGATTTGGCCGGCTCGGCTGGCGCACGGACAAGACGGACCTTTCGTTCACCATGTCGTACGCGTACAACACCATGATCGGCAACGGACTGCAAGATTACCGGCTGCTCGCCCGCAACTATTCGAGCGTCTATTCGATTCCGGACAGCACCGCGGACCGCGCGCCTTCGTTCAATTTAATCGTCCGGCACACCTTTAGCGATTCGCTTACGTTTTCCGGCAACGCATGGTACAGGAACATCCGCACGGAAGGGATCGATGCCAATTTCAACACCGAAGCGATCGGCCAGTTGATCTACCAGCCGACTGCGGCTGAACAGGCGACACTGAGCGCCGCGGGTTATTCCGGTTTCCCGGCGAGCGGCGCCGATATCTCAAACACTCCGTTTCCGAAATGGAGCTGCATCGCGGAAGCGTTGACCTTGGGCGATCCGGACCAGACCTGCGACGGCGTCAACATCTATTCGAAAGAAGTGGAAAACGACTACGGATTTTCGGGGCAAATTACCAAGATTTCCGCGGCCGGGATCGGACGGAACCAGTTCACCGCCGGCGCCGCCTGGGACCACGGCAGCGTCGATTACACGCAGACCACCGGATACGCTTACGTCAATCCCAACTACACGCTCACCAGCGTCCCCGCGTGGCAGGACGGATCGACCGGCGCGAATACAGCCGTCGCCCTGCATGGCGTCACGCCCAACTGGAGCCTCTATTTCACGGACACGCTTACGCTGGCGAAAACCGTGAACCTGACCGTTTCCGGGCGTTACAACCGGTCGACGATCAATAATTTCGACTACCTCAACCCCGTCGCCGGCCCGGGGTCCCTCGATGGCAACTATGTGTTTCAGCGATTCAATCCCGCGGTTGGGCTGACCTGGAGCCCGACGAAGACCGTGAATGCCTATGCCAGCTACGCGCAGGGCAGCCGGGCACCGACCTCTATTGAACTCGGTTGCGCGGATCCGAGCGATCCTTGCAGCCTGCCGAATTCGCTTGCCTCCGATCCGCCGTTGCAGCAGGTGGTCACCGGGACGTGGGAGGCCGGCGTGCGCGGGAAACCGGAATTGCCGTTCGCGCACAATGTCAGTTGGAATGCGGGCGCGTTCCGGGCCGAAAATCGCAACGACATCCTATTCATCGCCGCCCCGCAGACCGGCACCGGCTATTTCCAGAACTTCGCCAAAACGCGCCGCGAGGGTTTCGATGCGGATCTTGACGGGCGCATCGGGCCGGTCACCTGGGGCCTGGATTACACGTTTCTCGTCGCCACGTACCAGAGCACGGAGAGTCTCGACGGCTCGGCGAATAACACCAATAATTTTGCATTGCAGGGATATCCGGGGCTCGATGGCGTGATCTATGTGCAGGCAGGGGATCGAATTCCGCTGATTCCCAAGCAAAACGGGAAAGCGTTCGCGGACTATCACGCGACGAAGAAGCTCGGCTTTGACTTGAACGAAGTGGTGGTTTCGAGCTCCTACGCTCGGGGGAACGAAAACAATGCGTACAAGGCCGATGGCGTTTATTATCTCGGGCCCGGAGTTTCACCTGGCTATGCGATCACCAATTTCCGCGCTCATTACGATGTGACCAAACGGCTCCAGTTCGCGGTGCAGATCGATAATCTGTGGAACCATCGTTACTATTCGGCGGCGTGGCTTTCGAATACGGCGCTCAATGCTCAGGGTGCGATCCAGTCCCTGCCGTTCCCGGAATACGCCTCTGGACCCTATGCCGGAAACGCCCCGGCACAGAGCGCGACGTTCTTCTCGCCCGGCGCGCCCAGACGAGCATGGGTGGAACTGCGGTACAGGTTTTAAGAAATCGGCAATCGGGCGGCTGCCTCCACGGCAAGAATCGTTCTAGAATGATTCGTGATTCGCGCCAGCCGTTCCCGGGAGATACTCTGAGCATTTATGACCATTCAAAACGGTGGTAAACAGATTCTGATTCACGGCCTAGCGCTCATTCTTGCCGGACTGCTCTGGGGTTTCGCCCCGCCAGTGACGCCGTATCCACGGCTCGCCCTAGGGGCGCACATTCAGTTTGAGACGAACGGCATATTATTCCTGGTTCTTGGCATCCTGCTGCTAACGGTGCCCCATCGGGTTGGACGAAGGGCTGTATGGGTGACGGTGGTGTCCGCGTGGTTGACGTGGCTCATGGTCCTGTCCGAAGTGGCGAATTCCTGGTGGGGCACAAACCAATTACTGCCCATCGCCGCAAAGCAGGCCGGAGCGACGGGCGCAGCACCGTCGAAAGAGCTCATCGTAAAGCTCTGCCACATTCCCGCAGCGCTGGGCTTGATTCTCTCCTTCGTCCTGCTGATCATCGGTTTCGTGCGGTACTCCGAGCCCGCGGAGTCGGAAATCCAAGTGTAGGAGGTGACGCGCACAGGGTATGTTCAGATTTCAGCGTCGCGTCCAGGGCGCGCCCGAATCGCTGGAAGTGTAATCACGCCCATTCCCCGACAGACTCGCGATCGCATTCAGGATGGCGGCGCGCGTCGCCTGTTTGCGTGGCCCGTCCTCCCAGGTCTCCACACAATCTAAGCGGTAATATTCAATTTGAAGCCACTGGCTCAGCATTTTCCACCTCCGTCTCTCTCCTACGGCGGGAGCGCGCGGCCGAGATTAGTCGAATGGAAGAGCGGTCAGCCTTGCTCGCCTAGCGAACGTACAATCGCCTGAATATGGGCCTTCGCAGCATCGATATGTGGGAAGTCCGTGTTCTTCTCATCAAAGATCAGTGATAGGTCGGTTCCCGCGAGTACGATCGCATCGACCGGAAGCTCCCGCGCGATTCTTGTCAGAACGTCCCGTCCTTCGGCTCCGCCCTCGACGGTTTGCATGTACGCGTTGTGAATTGCGTCCACCTGGTCCGGTACCAGAACGTCGATACCTTCGAGCATCCCAAACATGCGCGACTCAACGACGAAGCGCGTACCGAACAACGCCACTCGCTTGTACCCGCGCGAACGGATCTCGTTCCCAACTGCCTCAATGATGTTCACGAGCGGGAGTGCAGAGATTTTTTCGAGCTCGCGAATACAGAAGTGAGGCGTGATGGCGGAGATGGCAGCCACGTCCGCTCCGCCTCCCGCGAGACGATCGATCAAACGGGCAAAGTACTCCGCCAATTGGAGACGTTCCCCGCGTTGAACGCACCCCAAAACGCGACCCATATCGGCGTGTACGATCAACATCTCTCCGACCCTCGCCTGGACCAGTTCCTTGTAGTAGTGAACGGTCGCGCCAGGACCGAGCCCGCCGATCAATCCCAACTTGCGCATGGATTCCATTCTCGCAGCGGCTCACGGCGGTCGAGAGTCACTTCGGGGAGATCGCTACAACTCCCGGCGTATTCGGCATGGCCTCGGTGAGGATTGCGCGCACGAGCCGGGAGAGATCGGATTCACCGATGAGCACGCGCACGATCTCAATCCCTGTCCGAAACGCCGGTTCTTCGTCGCAATAGATTATGTGACCGAACAACTTGCAGTCATGGATCTGAACTTTTACCGTCGCGCCCACTGCGAGTTGCATGGAAAGACTGGCGCAGATACCCGATTGCGAGACATTCACGATTCGACCCGAGGCGACTCGATCCGGTGCCGCGATATCGGTTACGATCGCCGCCAAGTTGGTCTGATAACGTTCCTCAAGCCGCCGGTCCACACATCTCCATCGGCAGCTTTTCGGAAATCGATCAGAGTCCCGCCTGAGTTATGAATTTACTGTTCAGGTAGGCGTCTATCGCTTCGGTTCCACCCTCGGATCCATATCCCGAGTCCTTCACTCCACCAAACGGCACTTCGGGAAGTGCAAGACCATGATGATTGATCGAAACCATACCGCTTTCGATGGCCGATCCAATCAGATTGGCCGTGCGTGCCGATTTTGTATAGGCGTATGCCGCGAGGCCATAAGGAAGCCGATTTGCCTCTTTGACCGCGTCGTCGAAGTCATTGAACGGCACCATGATGGAAACGGGGCCGAAAGGTTCCTCATTCATAACCCGGCTGTTGTTGGTGGTGTTGGTAAGCACTGTGGGTTCCCAGAAGAATCCTTTCTCTCCCAGGCGTTCGCCACCGGTTTGGATCTCGGCGCCCTTCTCGACGGCGTCGGAAACGAAGCCTTCCATCGCCGCCACCCGGCGGTCATGTGCCAGCGGGCCCATGGTGGTACCAGATTCGAGTCCATCGCCCACCTTCACCTTCTTGCTTGCGACGATGAATTTCTCGACGAAGGAATCATATACCTTCTTCTGCACCAGAAAGCGTGTGGGGGCGACGCAGACCTGGCCGGCGTTGCGGTATTTATTGGCTGCAAGAATATTGGCGGCGGCATCCAGATCGGCATCCTCGAAAATGATGGCAGGTGCATGGCCGCCCAATTCCATCGTCACCCGCTTCATATGGAGACCGGCGAGCGCTGCCAGGTGTTTGCCGACCGCCGTCGAGCCCGTAAAAGAAATCTTGCGAATGACTGGATGCGGAATCAGGTATTCCGAGATCACCGCAGGCACTCCAAATACGAGGTTTACTGCGCCGGGAGTTACGCCCGCTTCCGCAAATGCGCGGACCAATGCCGCCACCGACGCCGGAGTCTCCTCAGGGCCTTTAAGAATAATCGAGCATCCGGCGGCCAGCGCAGCGCTTATTTTACGCACGGACTGATTGATGGGAAAATTCCAAGGTGAGAACGCCGCGACAGGACCAACCGGTTCTTTCACCACTAATTGATACACTCCTGCGACGCGTGGAGGGATGACCCGCCCATACGTCCGGCGGGATTCCTCGGCGAACCAGTCGATGAGATCCGCCGCCAGTAGAATCTCGCCTTTCGCCTCAATCAGAGGCTTACCCTGTTCGGTCGTCATGGTGCGCATGATCGAGTCGAGATTCGTCCGCAGGTGGTCCGCTGCTTTGCGCATGATCTTGGACCGGTCGTAGGCTGAGATCTTGCGCCAGGCGCGGAAACCGTTGTCGGCGGCCTCCAACGCCAGATCAAGATCAGGCTGTTTAGCGTGCGATACGTTGCCGATGGACTCGCCGGTGGCAGGATTGACGACGGAGAGCGTCGCGCCATCCGCGCTGTCCACCCAGGCGCCATTGATGAATAGCTGAGTGTTGTAGGGCATGAATTCTGATCTTACGACGAGTGGAGGCACCGATGGAACACAAGATCCTCATTCGCCGCGCAGTATATCCATCGGTTTGGTCGACAAGAGGCGAAAAATCGGCAGCTAGCCCGCTAAGATAACCAGCGTCACGGGGAGGAGCAGCAGGAGAACTGTGCTACATTCTTTGAAACGGGTGGTGTCTTGTGACCAAGATCGGTATCATGCAGGGACGTCTCGTGCCGCCCGAGCCCGGGCATTTTCAAGCTTTTCCACGCGACCGTTGGGCGGACGAATTCGCCTTGGCCCCGCAGGTTCCCATCTCGTATATCGAATGGATTTACGATCTTTATGGGGCTGATGTGAACCCTCTGACTAACGACGTCGGCCTGCTTCAATCCGTCGCCGCGGCGTCAGGCGTCGGGATCCGATCCCTTTGCGCCGACTATTTCATGGACCGTCCCTTCCTTCGGTGCGCGGACTCCGAGTGCGAGGAGCGGCTGGATCTCCTCCACGAATTGCTTCGCCTTGCGAAACAGGCGGCTATCAAGCGAATCGTCCTCCCGTTCGTCGATGCCTCCAAAATAGAAACGCAGGAGGATCGTCAGACCGTCATCCGCGTCCTCCAAGAGGTGCTGCCCACGGCGCGGGAGACCGGCGTCGAACTCCACCTGGAGACGGCGCTCGCGCCCGCCGATTTCGCGAGTCTACTCGACCAGCTTCCTTCGACCCTGATCAAAGTCAACTACGATTCGGGAAATAGCGCGTCGCTGGGATTTGTTCCGAGGGAAGAATTTGCAGCCTACGGGCATCGAATCGGTAGTGTGCACATTAAGGATCGGGTCCGCGGCGGAGGCACCGTGCCCCTCGGAACAGGCGATGCCGACCTTCCGGCTGTGTTCGCC
>JBEKOZ010000271.1:0-6740 GCA_049521275.1 Bryobacteraceae bacterium
CACTACACCGACGCCACGTGGAAGACTATCGAGGATAGGATTGTGGAGTTGGCGAAACGGGCGGGAAAGCAGGCGGGCCAACCAGCGGCCCAGCCTTCGAACCAACCCCAACCACTGATGCGTCCAGTACAGCTCCCTGTCCGCGCCAGGTTCTTTACTAAAGATCCGCCGCCGCGTCGATGGTAGACCGCTACTTGGACGCCGGGGGGGCTTGCGTGTCGACTACGGTGAGCTTCTTCTGATCGACGAGTTTGTTTAACGCGCTGAGGTCCTTCGACAGGACGGTATCCCATTCGCGGAGTTGTTCGCTGAGGCGCTGGCTGATGAGTTCGAAGACTTCGTTCTGGCCCGCGGTGGGGGCGGCGTCCATCGAGTCGAGGGTGGTGGCAAGGAAGATCAGTTGCTCGTCGATCATCGAGGGATGGGCGAGGTTTCCTTCGGTGCTTTTCATCTTGGTTTGCATCAGGCGGTCTTCGATGGCCCCGATTTTCTTGAGGAGATCGGCGGCGGCGGCGCGGATGGGCTGGAACTGCTCGGAGTCAACCAGGCGGTGATCGAGCGCGTTGAGTTGGGTGCGCAAGTAGCGGATGTGATTTACCGTGGTGTGGAGGGTGGTCAGCTTTTCGGCAATGCGGGCTTCGAGGGCAAACTGCTTTTCGAGATCCGCTTGCGATGTGTTGAGGCGGGGGTCGGGCTTGAGTTGCAGCGTCGCGGCATTGCTCTTGCCAGCGACATTCAGTTTGACCTGATATTGACCCGGCAGAGCGAACGGACCCTTGGGCGGATTGTCGCTGACGTAAAATCCGCCGGGAACTTGCACTGGGCCCGCATAGTAGAGATCCCAGTTGAAGCGGTTGAGTCCGGCCTCGACGGGGAGGGTTTCGTCGGGATGCTGGGCGTCGGGCCACTCAGCGGATTCGCGGACTTCGGCTTTCTTTACGCTCGAATAACGGCGGGCAAGTTTGCCCTGGGGGTCGATGATCTCAAGAGTGACTTCGCCAGAAGGCTTTTCAGCAAATTCATGGTAAATGATCGCTCCGATCGGTGGGTTTTCGCCGACGGGCTGGCGCTTGTTGACTTGATCGGGGAAGCGGATGTGGAAGGCGGGACGGGGCTGATAGAGCACGGTGTCAGGTGCATACTGGCGCAGCGGGCTGAGGTCGTCGAGGATCCAGAAGGCACGGCCGTGGGTGGCGACGGCGAGGTCGTCGTCTTTGACAACGATGTCATGAACAGGAACGGTGGGCAGATTCAGTTGGAGCGATCGCCAATGGGAGCCTGAATCCAAGGAGACAAAAACACCTGTTTCTGTTCCGGCGTACAGAAGTCCTTTCTTCTTGGGATCTTCGCGCACGGAGTGGACGAATGCGCCCTCGGGGATACCGTCCGTGATCGCGATCCAGGATTTTCCGCCGATCTGGCGGGTATCGGCGAGTCCGATGTTCTTCCATGTCTTGCCTGCGTCGGTGGATTTGTAGACACCGTTGCCGTAGCTGACGTTGCCGCGAAGGCAGCCTTCACCGGAACCCACGTAGATCACGTTGGGATCGGACGGTGCGACGGCGATGGCTCCAGTGGAGGCGAAAGGCTGGGAATCCGTGATGGGTTTCCAGTTAACTCCGCCATCGGTGGTTTTGAAGACGCCGCCGGATGCGCCGCCGAAGTAGTAAGTGAGCCCGATCGCCAGGGACACCAGTGACAGCAAGGACGCGGCCTCCTCGGAAGGGTCCGACGAGGCGGTATTTCATGCCTTTGAAGGCAGCCGGGTCAGGCTGGGATTGGGCGAAGGCGGTAAGGGCGAAAGCTGCAGCGAGGACGAATCTCATGTCAGGCAAGTATAACCTTCGTGGAGTAGCAGAATTTGGCTTCACTTAGGTTCCCGCGGCGCAGGCAACGACCGGTTGTTAGAAATCGCTCTCAACCTGCGACAAGCAGCGCACGTTTGTGGTAAACAAAACCGGGATAACGAAGGTTAATCCGGAGAAGGCGGTGGACGGCTGTTTTCGAAAGTTAGTTAGCGGGCAAACGGTGCGCCTGAAATGAGAAAAAACGCCGCCGGCTTGGCTGACCGGCGGCGGGGTTGGAATTGGCGGCCTACTTGGCGCTGCGGTAGACGCGCTCGCCAGATTCGCTCTTGGCCGACTCGATCTTGACGCCGTGCTTCTTGCCGGCGGTCGAGATGAACTCGCGCACGCTGTGCGCCTGCCAGTCGGTGCCCTTCATGATTTCGGCGAGGGTGGCGCCCTTCGCGCGGGCGATCATCTCCAGGATTTTCGCCCCCTTGCTCTCGGCACGCGGGGCGGCGGCGTTGCGGGCGAGCTTCGTGGCCTTCTTGCTGGCCTTCGCGCCTCCCTTGGCTGCCTTTTTGGGCGCGGTGGCGTTGGCTTTGGCGCCCTGCTTGGCACCGTTGGCGGTTTTCTTGGCCTTGGGCGCGCCTTTCTTCTGGCTCGCGGCCTTCCTGGCGGGGGCCTTCTCCGGCGCGACGTGTGCAGCCTGTGCCGCAACGGTGGCCGTGTTGTCGGTCGTTTCTGAGGTCGTCATAGTCTTGGGTATCCTTTTCTGCGCTTGCTTCGCGCATGATGATTGATCACTCTGGTCGAGGGAAAAGGCAAGCGGAAAAGTGAGCGATTACCTGACGAAAAAGCCACCAGGCGAACACGTGGCAATTCGAAAGCGGCTCTGTGGATCGTTGAAGTGTCGGCGACCGATCCTTCTACGCCCTCCGGGATTCTCCGAGTGGCCGACGATTCGGGCAGAAGTCACCGGGTCGATTCTCAGAGGGCGCCGAAATGAACGGTGTCCAGAATCCAGGGGGGGCCGGAACGATTTTTAGCGTTTCATCACGGTACAGATGACATCTGTTCGTGGCAAGCCAGAGTTCCATCTTTGCGAAATCGATGGCAGGGTCCTCGCTTACACGGCTCACATGCAACTCTTGCCGGCGCAGAGATTCTTGCTGAAGAATGGCATCACGAAATTCTGAAAGCGGACGGCTACCGCGCTGGTATGGGTACCAGGGTAAACCTCGAACGTATTCGGGATGCCGTAACTGTCCAAAATCTCGTGGAGCTTGGCTGCGCCTACGCGCAAGCCATCCTGATCGCCCACATCAATTGCAATTGCTTTGTACTGGCGGAGATTGCCTATGTACTGATCGACGAAGGACAAGGGCGCGTTCGCCGCCCATTTTGCCAGTACGTCCTGTTGGACCACTCCGTCCTTACTCGGCAGATCGAGATAGAGCGGAGGGTTCTTCGGATTCGGCGACCAAGCGGCGGCCGACGCGAGTTGAGCCCGCAGCCCGAACGGCAGTTTCGCAGAGTCGGCCGGTGTCTTCACCTCCTGGAGCGCCTTGTCCGCCTCCGGGTTCGACGGTCCGGCGCCGCGGGCAGACATACAGCATGGGCTCATGATGTAAAGGCTGCCGAATACGTCCGAGTGTTTCATGCCAATCCGGCTGGCGCCGTAGCCGCCCATCGAGTGCCCGACGAGGCCGCGGCTCCCCCGTTTCGGGATGGTGCGATAATGCGCGTCGATGTAGGCCACGACGTCTCTTGCGATGAAGTTCTCGAAGTCGCCCGTGGTCGCGGAACTTGAGTACATGGACCCGTTGTGCACTGTTTTCGAATCAGGCAGCACGACGATGGCCTCCTGCGCGCCCTGCGCGAATGCTCCTTCTACGGTCTGCGGCACGTGGATCTCCTTTGACCACTGGTCTGCCCCGATCGAATAGCCGTGAAGAGCGTAAATCACGGGATAGCGCCGCGATTTGTTAGTCGCATAGCTGGGCGGAAGGAACACGAGCACGTCGCGATCGACGTCGTTCTTCTCCAGGGTGCCTTCGAGGGCAGTGCTGTGTATCTTGATGTGCTCAACGGCGACCGGTTTAGCGCCAGGCACGACCGCCGGCACCTCGGTTTTTACTTGCGCTGCGGCCATTAGCGCGAGCGCGACCATCATCGTGCCGGATATGCATTTCGTCATCGTTGTCTTGCCTCCCTTGGTATCGGTCCGTTTGGTCTTCGGCTCTATTTGAGATCAACTTCAATCACTTGGATTGAATACGCCGGCATCAAATGTCGCAGCCGCTCGCCCTGGATTGAAGTCGTGGATTTGACTGGCACGATGCGGCTAGGCTGTGTGATGGTGTTGGTCGCCCAGGTCGTGTTCGCTTTGAGCGTCTGGATGTGCGCCGCACGGCTGGCGGTACCGAGTCCATTGAATGCGAGATTGAGCGTCTGTTCGGTGGAACTCGCGTTGACCAGCTTCATGCAGACCTTGTCCTGCGAAGCGGTAACCGAGTAGAAGAATTTGTCTCCGGCGCCCGCGACGACGGAGTTCACCGTATGGTCGCCCAGGCAGGATCCAAACAACACTTGGGCGTGATAACTGGGCGAACCGTAGCTGCTGAGGGCATCGTAGCCGATCAGGTCGGAACTCCACTGCATACCGCCTGGATTGACGTTGACCAAGAGTGGCGCGTAGGCGGCCATGATGACGACATCGCTGTTGCGCTCGAGACCCGTCATGAATGCGGCATCGCCGAGGGCGGCGCCGAAGTTCGGCGTGGGCGATCCTTCGCGTGTGGCCCATTCGCCGACGAAGATCTTTGGTCCGTTCCGATCGATGCTGTCATAATGCGTGGCTTCTGCAAACATGCCCTGCTCTCGCTTGTAGTAATGGTCGTCCAGAACATCCGGCTTCATACCATTCACCGGCATTGTGGCGATCACCTGCAGAGCGGGGTACTTCGCCTTGATTGCCTTGTAAAACTGAGCGTAGCGGCCATCGTACGTCTTGGCACGATCGAAGTTGTCTTCGTTACCGATCTCGACGTAACGGAGAGCGAACGGCGCCGCATGGCCGTCCCGTGTCCTCACCGCACCCCACTTCGTATCGGCCCCGCCCATCACGTATTCGACTTCCTCTAGTCCTTCTTGTACGTAGGGATCGAGGTCAGGGCCGGGCTTCACAACCTGTCCACCCAACGAATAACCGGCATAGATTCCCAAGACCGGCTGCATGTGAAGGTCCTCGCACCATTGCAGATACTCCAGCAATCCCATGCCATCGCTCGAGTGGTAACTCCAAGTGGTCGGATGAGTCGGACGATCCACTAGCGGGCCGATCATTTTCTTCCAGTCGAAACGTGTTTCGATGCGATTGCCTTCGAGATAATTGCCGCCAGGGAAGCGCAGAAAACTGGGACGCATTGCGGCCAGCTTTTCCATCAGATCGGGGCGATTGCCGTTTGCGCGTCCGTGGTAAGTGGGTGGGAACAGCGACGCAAGCTGTAGCCATACAGTCGCGGGCCGGTCGACTGTCATCTCGAAGTGGTTCTCGGATCCGAGCGCGGCGCTTCCGGACTGCATCTCGAATTTATAAGGCTTCCATTCGGCGCCGGTGATTGTTACGTTCGTGCTGGTGAGGACCTGGCCGGATTGGTCGGCTACGAGCGCGATACGAACCGGTAAGCCACTCGGAAAATCGGTTTTGGCGTAAAACGACCCGGCGTATCGCGTGTTGGGCCGCACCGCGATTCCCCAATAGCCTTCGTTAAGCAGACCGGCGCGGTCGTCCGCGTCCGCCTTGGTGACTTCAAGCTTCGCGCTCGTGGAGAGAACGGACGACGGCCCAGTTCCCTCGTCGACAGAGAGCTTCGCTGCGGCCGCGCCCTTCTCCACGATGAACCAATTCAGGACTCCCGTCCAATCGGAGCGGAAGGTACGATTGCGAATCAACTCGGCGTACAAACCGCCGTCATAAGAGTAGTTGATCTCTTCGGTCATGAGCCCGTAAAGGGTCGGGCTGACGGCGGATGCTTTCGTTTGCTTCAGCTCGACGGTGAGCGCGGCCGGAGTTTGAGCTCGCAAAAAAACTGCGCTCAGCGAACTGAGGAGTAATGCTGAGTAGACGATAACGGGACGATAATCCATGGTTTCCTTCTTCGACTGGCGCGGATCGGCGATTTCAAACCCGCTCAGTCACGAAATAGCGCGTACTTCGAAGATACACCTGCCAGTTAGGCCAGCTGTGCCCTCCGTCCGATTCGTTCCAGACGTGTTTCACATTCTTCTGCGTAAGCAGTTCGGCCATCGCTTTAACGCCATTGTATCCCGGGTCTTCCGTGCCGCAGCCAATCCAAAGCACCTTGAGCTTCTGATTGAGTGTTCCCGGATCGGCCTTCTCCCACTCGGTTCGATTAGGCGAGCGCTCCTGGAACGGCGTCGCGATCCCGGCGCGGGACTGCGACCCGGTGCTGACCCGCTCCAGCTTGCCCGGGAATCCTGGCGATCGCCAGGCGCGCTATATCGAGGCGGCGGTAAATGGAGTGCTGATCACCTCCATTTACCTGCCGAACGGAAATCCTCAACCCGGTCCGAAGTGCGATTACAAATTGGCCTGGTTCGAACGCTTAATCGAACAACAGCGCGGAACTCATGAAGGCCGGCGCACCTAGGCCCCGCCGTCAAGGTCAGAATACTCCGCTTCAAAGATCTTCCCCCATTCCGGCATGACGCTGGACTTCAAAACCACGTTTGAGGTATTCACTAGGGTTGGCCCCGACAACTCGCTTGAACGCCTTACTGAACGCAGCGTCGGACTCGTAACCGACCAACCGAGCAACGTCTATGAGCTTCTTGTCACGTTGTTGTAGTAACTGCATCGCCTTCTGCATCCTCCACTCGGTTACGTATTCCAGCGGTGTTTGTCCGAGTAGCTCTTTAAAACGCGCTGCG
>JBEKOZ010000272.1:0-8148 GCA_049521275.1 Bryobacteraceae bacterium
CGTGCCGCCGCGGAGATCTTCGGAAGCGGGGACGACCGGATACTCTTTCTTCGCGAAAAGATCCTGGCGCAGGCGTTCGGCGTGAAGCGCGGCGTAATAGAGCATCGCGCCCAGCTTCGAATCGGGTGTGGCGTCGGAGAGGATGTTGAGGTGCTTCTCGGCGCGATCGTAATCGCCCTTGAAACACAACAACTCGAACAAAAACGTGCGGCGCCGGGCGTCGGTGGGATGGTCCCTCACCTCGACGCCCAGCGCCTCGATCGCTTCGTTGAGTTTACCGGCTTGGAAAAGCTCCCGAGCGCTCATTGAAGGAGTTTAGCCGCCCTGATTCGTCGTGAAATCATAGTACTTCGTGGTCGCGGCTCCCTGCGTGCCATCCTTTTGCTGCGCGTTGTACTGGAATGTGAGCTTGCCGTATGACATGGAGGCGTACTCCCAGACCACCCAGTCGTCGGAAGCTCCCAGGCCGGCTTCGTTGGTAAAAGCGGCCGGGGTGCCGGCTTGTTGTTCTATGTCAAAGCCGAGGTCGATCCGATGGGCGGTTACCAACACGTTTTCGAGTGTGATGGTGATGTAATCGATCTGTTTGCCACCGGCCTTGCGGATGTAGAGCATCACCTTGTCGATCGGCTTACCCGTGGTGCAATACGAGAAAAAGAGCGGGCTCGCAACGCTGGGCCTCGCCCGGAAATGCAGATCCTGCGCTCTCACTTTCCCTGCGCCCGCGCCGACTGTTCCAGAGCCGACCGTGGACATTTGGTAGCAGCCCCAATAAAACGAGTCGAGTTCGACTGCGCCGGTGTGTGCGGAATCGGTGGATTCGCCCTTGATTCCATCGGGCATCAAAAAACCATCTACTGTAGCCATATTGCCTATCTCCTTGTCTTTATTCGCGTTGAAATTCGGAAAACCGGATCACAATCTTAACTCTTTTGCACGGGCGCCGGGAGATCCGCAACCAGGCGCAGGCCCACACTCAGTTCGTCGAGCTGGAAGTGCGGACGCAGGAACGCAACGGCGCGGTATACGCCGGGCTTGCCAGGGACTTCGGCCACATCGATTCTGGCTTCGCGCAAAGGATGGGACGCCTTCATGGTTTGGGACGCGGTATCGTCCGGCGTGACGTAGTGCTGAATCCACTGGTTGAGGAAGCGCTCGCAATCGGAGCGCGACATGAAGCTGCCGAGCTTATCGCGCATCATGGCTTTCAGGTAGTGCGCGAAGCGCGATACGGCGAAGATATACGGCAATTGCGTGGATAATCGGGCGTTGGCGTTGGCTGCGTCCTTATCGTACATCTTGGCCTTCTGGCAGCTCTGCACGCTGAAAAACGCCGCGAAGTCGTTGTTCTTGGAATGGACCAGCGGGATGAATCCCTGATCGGCCATTTCTTTCTCGCGGCGGTCGGTGATCTGCACTTCGGTGGGACACTTCATCGCCAGATCGCCTTCGTCGGTGTAGAAATTGTGCACCGGCAGACCTTCGACAAGTCCGCCGCCTTCGACGCCGCGGATCGCCGCGCACCATCCATACAACGCGAACGCGTTGGTCAGACGGGTGCCGAGCGCGTAGGCGGAGTTGCCCCACAGATACTTATTGTGTTCGGTGCCGTCGACATCCTCTTCATACTGGAAGGCATCGATTTGCTTGGTGTTCTTCCCGTAGGGCAGGCGGAGCAGCATGCGGGGCGCCGTGAGGCCGACGTAGCGCGAATCCTCGCTCGCGCGGAACGACTTCCACTTGGCGTATTCGGTGCTGTCGAAGACCTTCGACAGGTCGCGCGGCGCATCGAGGGTAGCGTAGCTTTCGAGATTGAAGAACTCGGGGCTCGCGGCAGATAAGAAAGGCGCGTGCGCGCCGGCGGCGGTCTGCGAGATGCGCTCCAGCAGTTCGATTTCCTCGGGACCCTTGCCAAACTGATAGTCCCCGATCAGAGCCGCGAACGGGGCTCCGCCGAACACGCCAAACTCCTCTTCGTAAACCTTCTTGAACAGCGCGCTCTGATCGAATTCGGGGGCGCGTTGCAGATCCTTGAGCAGCTCGCGCTTGGAGACATTCAATACCTTGATTTTCAGCTTGTCGTTGGTTTCGCTCTGATCGAGCATGTATTTCAAACCGCGCCAGCTCGCCTCCAGCTTCTGAAACGACTCGTGATGGAGGATCTCATTGACCTGGATAGAGAGCAGGTGATCGATCTGCGCGATGCGCTGGTTGATCATCGTCTCCGCATCCTTGCTGACGGTCATGGAACCGTCGAGCACCTGGGCGACGAACTCCTTGACCAGGTCCTTGCCGCGCGCCCGGCCGCTGTCATCCTTGGCCATCCGCCCTTCTTCTACGATCTGATCGAGCAGGCCTCTTTCGAGCACTTGCTCCGCCGCCTGCGGCGCGGCCGCCGATTTCTTTGCTTCAGCCATTGGAACCTCCCGCGGGCTTATCCATTTCCTTCTTCAGCTTGTTCAGTTTGTCCTGATCGCCGACCGCTCCGAGCAGCGCCTCCTCCAGCTTGTCGTTGCCTTGCAGGCTGGCGCGAAGGTTTCTCAGCTTGGTGCGCAGGTCCATGAGCTCGGAGAGCGGCTTGACCTGCTTCACGACGTTTTCCGGTTCGAAGTCGTCCATGCTCTTGAAATGCAGATCAACCTTCAGCTTCGGGGCGTCGGCGTCCTCCATCAGCTTGTTCTCGACGGCGAAGGCGAGATGCGGCTTCATCCCTTCGAGAACGCTGTCGAAGTTATCGGGATTCACCTCGGTGAATTTGCGGTCGCGCAGACGAGGCAGGGGCTCGGTCGGCTGACCGGTGAAATCGCCCAGGACGCCCATCACGAACGGTAATTCCTTTATCTCGATCGCGTCGCCGACTTCCACTTCATAGGTGATATGCACCCGTGGCGGCCGGACTCGCCCTAATTTCGCATGTATGCTTTCTCTGGCCATGATGATCCTCGCTCTCCTAGTGCGCGCGGAGGCATTATTCGTTTCACCCCGGGCGCGTTTTCTTACTGTAAGTCTTACTACGCGCTAAAGAAAGAGATTTCGGCTCAATCTGGACGGATTCCGCCCGTGTAGAGTATATCCGCGGTGGGGGATGGAGGTCAAGACGGGAATTGCGGGAATTTCGGGGTTGCGATTTGATCTCGACGGCAGCTCTACGCCACGGGTTTCGCGTTCCATGGCGTCCTGGGCCAGGGATCTCCTCACGACCCGCGCGGTCGCGGTCCGCCTCAAGATCCTTTCCCCCTGGCCGTTAAGGGAACTAGTGGACCGTTTCGCAAATCGCGAAATCCCCGCCCTTACGGACGGGGTTATAACCCCTGGCGTCAGCCTGGGGGCTCCTTGAGGAACGACTCATGACGACCAGCCTCCTGACAACCAACGAACAGAACGGAGCGAAGGCCGATCCGCGGGTGGGTAAATATCTGGTGTTTCACCTGGGCGAGGAAGAATACGGCATCCAGGTACAGAAAGTCCGGGAGATTATGGGAGTACAGGAGATCACCCAGGTTCCCCAGACGCCACCGCATGTGAAGGGCGTGATCAACCTGCGCGGCAAAGTGATTCCGGTGGTGGATCTGCGGCTGAAGTTTCGGATGCCGGCCAAGGAGTACACCCACCGCACCTGCATCATCGTTGTGCAGGTCTCGGGCGACCGCGGCACCGTGCCAATGGGCATCGTGGTGGACGGCGTGGCGGAAGTGCTGCAAGTAGCGGGCAGCGACGTCGAGGACACGCCGGACTTCGGTAAAGAAGTGGACGTGCCGTACGTGATGGGGCTGGCCAAGGTCAGAGGCAAGGTCAAGATTCTACTGGATATCGATCTGGTGATGTCAGCCCGCGATCTGACGGCGAGATAGTAATGTTGGAGGAGGCCTTCCAAACTGTCATCGGGCAGCTCGACGAGCTGAGCGTGAGGATGGTGGTGGGTGGAGCCGGCGCGCCGGAAACGTTTGAGATCCTTGCCGCCATCGAAAAATCCGCACGCGCGGCAGGCCGCGGGCCGGCAGCCGACGCCGCCCTGGAGTTGAAGGCGCGGGCGACCGGAGCGGCGAGAACGTCGCAGGAAGAATTCGAGCGTGTCGTCACGGCCGGCATCGAGAACCTGCGCAAGGCACTGGAGTCGGCGGGCCAGGAGGAGACCGCACCGCAGGCGAGGACCGCGCTGGCGGACGACCTGGACCTGATCGGTGATTTCATCAACGAGGCCGGCGAACACCTGGCAAACATCGAATCGCAGATCCTGATGCTGGAGCGCGATCCAACCGCACACGATCCCCTCCATGCTGTGTTCCGTGGTTTTCACTCGATCAAGGGGCTGGCGGGATTTCTGGACCTGGGTGACATTCGCGCGGTCGCGCACGAAGTGGAAACACTTCTCGACCGGGCGCGCAATCAGCAATTGCTGCTGACGCCGGCCATTATCGACGTGGTGCTCGAAAGCGCGGACTATCTGCAGCGCGCGATCGCCTGGGTGCGGGCACGACTCGACGGCACAGCAGGCGCGGCTCCGCTGTTTGACCAGTTGCTCGCGCGGGTTCGCGCGGTGCTCGAAGGAAAGGCTCATCCCGTGGCCGCCCTGCCGGCGAAGCCAGCGGAACCGGCCGCGGCCGCCGAGAAAAGCAAGCCGGAAGCCGAGACTGGTTTCTCGCTGCGGGTCGACGCCGGGAAGCTCGACTACATGATGGATATGGTCGGGGAACTGGTGATCGCGCAATCGCTGATCACGCATGATCCGGAGATTGGCGGACTCGAAAACGGTCCGTTGCAGCGGAACCTGCAACAGCTCGGCCGGATTACGGCGGAAGTGCAGCGGGTGGCCATGAGCATGCGCATGACGCCGGTAACGCAATTATTCGGCCGCATGAACCGCCTGGTGCGGGACCTGACGCGAAAGAACGGCAAGATGGTGCGCCTCGAATTATCGGGGGAAGAAACCGAGCTCGACAAGACCATCATCGAACAGCTGGCAGATCCACTGATGCACATGGTGCGCAACTCGCTGGACCACGGTCTCGAAGGACCGGAGGAACGCGTGGCCGCCGGGAAACCCGCCGAAGGGAAACTGGTTTTGTCGGCCGCGCATCAGGCGGGAAACATTCTGATCGAAATCACCGATGACGGACGCGGCCTGAACACCGAGAGAATCCTCAAGAAAGCACGCGAGCGCGGACTGGTTCCGGAAGGGAAAAACCTCAGCGAGAACGAAATCTTCTTCATGATTTTCGAACCGGGATTTTCCACCGCCGAGATGGTCACCGAGGTGAGCGGACGCGGCGTCGGAATGGACGTGGTGCGGCGTCAGATCACCGGTCTGCGCGGACGGATCGAAATTCAATCGGCGCGCGGCCGCGGCACTACATTTCTAATGCGGCTACCCCTGACGCTGGCCATCATCGACGGATTGATTGTGGGCGTGGGAGGGGAACGGTACATCATGCCGATCAACTCCGTGCGGGAGATGCTGCGTCCCGCTCCGGAGACGATCTTCACCGTAGAAGGGCGCGCGGAAATGGCGATGGTGCGCGGCGAACTGCTGCCCATCGTGCGTCTGGACCGGCGGTTCAAGGTGGCCGGCGCACGGCAGAATCCGGCCGAGGCTCTGTTCGTGGTCGTGGAAGCGCAGGGGAAGCGATTCTGCCTTCTGGTGGACGAAATGTTAGGTAAGCAGGAAGTGGTGATCAAGAGCCTGGGCGACACCTTCCGCCACGTCCCAGGGATTTCAGGAGGCGCGATTCTGGGTGACGGCCGGGTGGGACTGATCCTGGATGTGAGCGGCGTGCTGCGGGAGCAAGTGGATGCTTAAGAACGCGCTCGCGGAGAGTGGGCCGTCCCTGGGCACGGCGGTGTTCGAGAAATTCCGGCGGCTGGCGTACGACAAGTTCGGATTGAACCTGACGGCGGCCAAGCACGAACTGGTGGCCGCGCGGCTGGGGAAAAAGTTACGCGAGTTGAAGATTCCCAGCTATGAAGCCTATTACGAGTTGGTGCAAGGGGACCGGACCGGGGAATCCCTGATCGCGCTGATCGACGCGCTGTCGACCAATCACACGTCCTTTCTGCGCGAGGCCTCGCACTTCGATTTTCTGGTCACGCGGGTGCTTCCCGGCTTGCGCAAACGCGCTCTGATTGACATCTGGAGCGCGCCCTGCTCCACGGGCGAAGAGCCCTATTCGATCGCCGTCACGGTGCTGGAGCAGCTTGGCCTGCCGCCGAAGCCGGCGCTGCGCATCCGGGCCACGGATATTTCGACGCGCGCGCTGGCGGTGGCGAAAAAAGGAGCTTATGCCGCGGACCGGCTTCGGTCCCTGCCTGCGCCGCTGATGAAGAAATATTTCACCGAGAGCAGCCCCGGGGTGTTTCAAATTAATGCGGAGGTCCGCCGCACCATCGAGTTTGAACGGGTGAATCTGATCGAGCCGATGCGCGCCAGCCGTACGTTTCCCATCGTTTTTTGCCGCAACATGATGATCTATTTCGACAAGCCGACGCAGGAACGAGTGGTGCGCAGCCTGTCCGAATGTCTCGAACCGGGCGGGTACCTGCTGATCGGACATGCGGAAAGCCTGATCGGGGTCCGGCACGGGCTCGAATACGTGCAGCCGGCGATTTACCGGAAGCCGGGAAACCTCGCATGACGCAAATTGTGGTGGGCGTCGCGGATTGCCGGATGACGAAGGACCGCGGCGCGACGCTGGTGACTTACGCGCTGGGCTCCTGCGTCGGAATCGGGGTGTTCGACCGCCTGGACGCGCGGAAGGCCGGCCGGAATCCCTGGATGTTCGCCGATACGGGCGTCGCCCAACTGGTGGATCGCTGCATCGAACTGGGTGCGGCGAAAGCGCGCCTGCGCGTCTGGCTGGCGGGTGGATCGTCGGTGATGGACGAACGCGGCGTTTTCAACATCGGGAAGCGCAACCAGCTGGCGGTGCGCAAGGCGCTGTGGAAAGCCGGACTGCTGACCCTCAACGAAGACATGGGCGGCCAGGGATCGCGCACCGTGCGCCTGGTGCTCGAGACCGGAACCTTTTGGATTCGCGCCGCCGGTACGGATCAGGAACTGAAAGCGAAGACCAGTTTCACCAGAGGAGTATGACATGGCCCTTCAGATTATGATTGTGGACGATTGTCCCGCCATGCGGGCGTTCATTCGCCGGGTGATCAAGTTGAGCGGCATGGACGTCGGGAATTATTTCGAAGCGGCCAATGGTGCGGAAGCGCTGGCGCAACTGGCCACCAATCCCGTCGATGCCGTGCTCACCGATATCAACATGCCGGTGATGGACGGTGAGGAATTTGTGCGCAGGATGCGTGCCAGCGAACTTCTGCGGGAGACGCCGGTGGTGGTGATCTCGACCGACGCCACTTTGCATCGCATCCAGACGATGCAAGCGCTCGGCGCGGTGGGGTATTTGCAAAAGCCTTTCGGGCCGGAGCAGCTGCGCAACGAGCTGGATCGCGTCCTGGGAGTGTGTCATGAATGAACTCGACTCTCTCATCGGGGCGCTGCTTCATTCCTGCAGCGAGCATGTTCTCGAATCGATGTTCTTCACGTCCATATGGGAAGAGGCGGATCCAGTGGCAGGCAACGGTTTGGAACGCGTGGCGTCCCGTTTGCATTTCCATGGAAAGCCTTCGGGCGATTTCGAAGTGGACGCCGATCCGGGAATCGCGCGTTCCCTCACCGCCGGGTTCCTGGGAATCGACGAGAGTGAAGTGACTCCCTTACAGGAAGACGAGGTTATGGCGGAGTTTTGCAACATGACCTGCGGCTCCGCGCTTTCGAGCCTCGGCCAGGTGGAATACTTCAGCCTGGAGCCGTCGGCGACATCGCGCCCCCGCGAGTTCCTGCCGTCGGTCGAAGGAGTGAGGCGGGCGTTTCTGCTGGAGGGTGGCACGCTGTCGGTGTGCCTGCGCGTGGATTTCAGTGGCTGACGCGCGGAAAATCAGGGTGCTGGTGATTGACGATTCCGCCATCGTGCGGAAGATTCTCTCGGAGGCGATCGCGGCGGAATCCGACATGGAGGTGGTGGGAACGGCGCCGGACCCGATCATCGCGCTCGAGAAAATCAAGCGGCTGAAGCCCGACGTGCTGACACTCGATATCGAGATGCCGCGCATGGATGGTCTCACGTTTCTCAAGCAAATCATGCGCAC
>JBEKOZ010000273.1:0-6727 GCA_049521275.1 Bryobacteraceae bacterium
GATCCCAGGGGAGTTGCGGCCAGCATCGTCGACGGTTTGACCTATGCGAGCGGCGATGCCGTGATCGGCGTGAATCCGGCTTCGGATGAGCTGCGGTCGGTCGAGAAACTGCTCTATCTGCTTGATAAAATTCGGGAAACTCTGGAGATCCCGACCCAGACTTGCGTGCTGGCCCACGTGACCACTCAAATGGAAGCGATGCGGCGGGGCGCGCCGGTCGACCTGGTTTTTCAATCGATTGCGGGAACCGAGGACGCGAACCGCGCGTTCGGCATCGATTTGAACATGCTCGACGAGGCCTGGCACGCCGCGCGGGAGCGCCATCCTGGTGCTAACGTTATGTATTTCGAGACCGGGCAAGGCAGCGCGCTGTCTTCGAATGCGCATCACGGGATCGATCAGCAAACCTGCGAGGCCCGGGCTTACGCGGTGGCGAAGCGGTATCAGCCGCTGCTGGTCAATACGGTGGTCGGGTTCATTGGGCCGGAGTATCTATATGACGGCAAACAAATCACCAGGGCGGGTCTGGAGGATCATTTTTGCGGCAAGCTGATGGGCCTGCCGATGGGCTGCGACGTCTGCTACACCAACCACGCGGAGGCCGATCAGGACGATATGGACGTGCTGCTAACCCTTTTAGGCGCAGCGGGATGCAATTACATTATGGGAGTGCCGGGAGCGGACGATATCATGCTCCATTATCAGAGCACTTCCTTTCACGATGCGCTATATCTAAGGGAAATGCTCAACTTGCGCCCCGCGCCCGAGTTTGAGGCCTGGTTTGAGCGGATGGGGTCCGGAGCGTTCGAGAAGGCGCTGCTGTTATGCTAGCCCGGATTTCTTTGGGACGGGTGGGTCATAGCTTGCCGACCAAGGAGCTGCTGGCGTTCCAATTGGCGCACGCGAGGGCTCGGGATGCGGTCTTAAATGACCTTAACTGCACGTTTTTCGCCTCGTATGAGCCCTTAATCGTCCATAGTTCAGCCTTAAATCGCGCAATTTATCTGCGCCGTCCCGACCTCGGAAGGCGGCTTGCCGACCCGGAAAAGCTTCCACGCGGCGACTATGATGCGGCTCTGATTCTGGCCGACGGCCTTTCGGCTACGGCGGTGCATCGGCATGCGGGTCCGGTGCTCGATGCGCTGCTGCCGCTTCTTAAAGGATGGAAGCTGGCGCCTCTTTGTGTTGTCCAGCAGGGGCGAGTGGCGATCGCGGATGAGATCGGGGAACTGCTGGGCGCGAGGATGACAGTCATCTTAATAGGCGAACGGCCGGGGTTGAGTTCGCCCGATAGTCTGGGCGCTTATCTGACGTGGTCGCCCCGTGTGGGCCGAACGGATGCGGAGAGGAATTGTATTTCGAATATTCGGGAAGAGGGGCTGAAGCCTGCGCTGGCGGCGCAGAGGATCGCGATGTTGATGAGCGCGGCTCGCGGGCAGAGCATCAGCGGAGTCCACTTGAAGCCTCGGTTGGCTGGAGCTGGCGAGCGGTCTCCAAACAATGCGACTCACATCCCCGGTGGAGTTTGAAAGACGGTTAAAGCGCCGTCGAAATCATGAAACTCCGGCAAAGAAATACCGGGAAATCGTTTGCGCAGTCGCGAATCGATGCCGCTATCGAAGCCGCCGTCCAAAACCCAGATCGGCGCATCCCGGTTCAAGCCAAATTCACGACGCACGGAAGTCAGATCTCCCAGGAAGTCGTCCACGTCGCCGAAGTCCCAGCGACGCCAGGCGACCCGAAAGACGCCCATGAGCGGTCCATCGTGGCTGTCGAAATCGGTTGCAAGACGCAGTTCCCGCCTGTCCGGGAGATAAAAGCGGAGGTACCGGGCGGTTTCCTTATTCGCCAGCACGACGGAGCCCGGCGGAACGGACGACTGCAAATAGTTGATGGCCGCGATCATGGATGTTCGACGGTTCCGGGATCGAGGGATGTTGTGCTGATCCGGCTCCGCGCCAAACATCCAGAACAACCCCAGCGCCACAGCGCCAAATCCGGCGATCCAGGGGCGCGCCCGGAACACTCTTTCGAGAAGGATGCCCACGCCCGCTGCCACAAATAGACATAGGATGACGGTGTGACGGCTTCTCGCATAGGGATGCAGCCTCAGCAATGCTGCTGTGCACGCGAACAAGAACGGAGTCGCCAGCAGAGTCGCGACGATCCGGTTTCTGGTTCGAGAGGAGGGAGAGGAGTCCTTCCACAGTATGACCAGTGCCGCTCCGAATAGAACGGCCGCTCCGATCCCAACAATGATGGAAGAGAAGGCATAAGCGAACTGCTTCAACGTGGCCAGGGCGCTGAACAGAAGCAGGTTCTGATGCGCGCCCGGAAATCCCCCGCGAAGAAATTCGTCAATGTATCCCTGCCTCATTGCCAGGCTCGGCTTTATCGAGATCCGGTAGAGCGCCGCATAAATCACGAGAGCGCTCAACTGACCCATGGCCCAGACCGCCCACAGGCGCGGCGTGACTCCGAGTTCCCTCGCCCGGAGGAGGAAATAGATCCCCACGGCTCCCGCGAAATACGCGGCCGAGTATTCACTGAGAATTGCAAGATCGAGCGACAAACTGAACAGGATCATCAGCCGCACCGAACCTTCCTCCAGCCCGGATTCGAGGAACAGCAGCGCCAGAGCCGCGAATAGAAGCTCGATTGTGTATCCGCGGATTTGCGCGCTCAGAAAGATCAGGTTCGGACTGAGGGTCAGAATGAACAGGGCAATGAGGCCTGCTCGGGCGTTCCAGACCCGCGCCAGCCAACGATACACCACCCAGGGATAAATGACGCCTGCCAGCACGGGAATCAGGCGCAGCGCGATCTCCGACGAGGTAATGGACGCTACCGGGTGCAGCAGAAAAAACAACAGAGGCGGATGATCCGTCTGGAGCCCGACATTGAGAATCTGCCTGAAATTACCTAGAGCTAGAAAGAAATATTTAATCTCGTCCGCATTGAGATAGGTCCGCCCGGCCTCCACCAGGCGAAGCACCAAGCCCAGGATCATCACCGGACCAACGACCACCCATTCGGTGCGCCGCGCCATGGTCACTAGATTATGGCAGACCCGGCGCACTCGCCAAGGCGACCCTTGCCGAACTGGATTCAAGTGTGGCCGAGGCGGCGAAGCCGCTGCTGGCTGGAGGGGCGGATTGAAGCGACAAGGAGATCGTCAACCTATCGGCAAGCGGCCAAGCTGCTAGAATTGTTACTGACATGCGCCACGGGGCGCGTTGCGTTGCGGGATGATACGGACCATTCGCCATAAGGGACTGAAACGGCTGTTTGAACAGGACGACCCGAGCGGCGTAAACCCGGAACACGCCGACAAGCTACGGGATATTCTGGCAACGCTTCATGCCGCGCCAAGCGTTGCTCATATAGACCTGCCGGGATTTCGGCTGCACCCGCTCAAAGGTTCGAGGAAAGGCTCTTGGGCCGTGACCGTCCGGGCCAACTGGCGGGTGATTTTTCGTTTTGACGACGGCGCTGCGGACGTTGATTATGTCGATTACCACTGAAAGGAACCAAGTCATGACCATGAAAAACCCACCGCATCCCGGAGGCGTCGTTTTGCGCCAGTGCATCGAGCCTTTGGGCTTGACCATTACGGACGCCGCCGTCGCTCTCGGAGTGACGCGCAACACGCTTTCGGAACTGGTCAACGGGAAGCGCGGCATATCTCCCGAAATGGCCGTGAGGTTGTCCAAGGTCTTCGGGGGCACCGAAGACGGCTGGCTTGTGCAACAGGCCCAGTATGAACTCGCGCAAGTCCGCCGAGAACGTATAAAGCTGAAACGGCTGGAACTTGTTTAGGCGTGTTCCACAGAGGTCCTTTGTGAAGCGCTCGAAGAAGCATTTCCGTGTTGACAAGCGTCAATTTACGTTTTACAGTTGGATGTGATCGCGAGCTTTAAGCATAAGGGCCTGCGGAGCTTGTTCGAACAGGACGATGCCCGCGGGGTTAAAGCCGATCAAGTTCACCGTTTGCGACTAATCCTTTCGGCGCTGGACCAGGCCAACGGCGTGCAGGATATGAATCAGCCCACGTTTCGATTGCATCCGCTCAAGGGCAACCGTAAAGGTTTCTGGGCGATGACGGTAAGGGCCAACTGGCGGGTGACCTTCCGCTTTGCGGAAGGCGATGCCTGCGACGTCGATTTGGAAGATTACCATTAGGAGAGACGATGCTATGCCGATTAAAAATCCCGTTCACCCCGGCGCACTCGCCAAGGCGAACCTTGAAGAACTGAATTTAAGTGTGGCCGAGGCGGCGAAAGCGATGAAGGTCACGCGTCAGCAGCTGCACAACGTGATGCAAGGTAGAAGCGCCGTCTCGCCTGAGATGGCGCTGCGCTTTGAAAAGGCTTTCGGCGGCAGCGCCGATATGTGGCTCAGAATGCAGGGCGCGTATGATCTTGCCCAGGCCCGAAAGAACCAACGCAAGATGAATATCCCGCGCCTTGTC
Organism: Bryobacteraceae bacterium; assembly: GCA_049521275.1. GTDB lineage: Bacteria > Acidobacteriota > Terriglobia > Bryobacterales > Bryobacteraceae > Palsa-187. Next base: position 4,472 of record JBEKOZ010000273.1, read on the forward strand.
GAGCGTCAGTCGCTCTAAGCGCTCATTGCAGGTCGCGGAAAATAATTCACTTAGTCTTTTTCTTAGCTCCGGAGTGCCTCAGCGCGCCGCGGAGATCCTTGTCGGCATCATCAAGGCAGTCTTGGATTTCGTCCAGGTTTGGGACTTTAGACTCGTGAACGTCGGCCAGGGACGCGCGCGCCGACTGAATGCTGTGGACGGTATCGGTAATTTTGCTACGTTCAGTTTTGGTGAGTTCCATGTTCCGTTGAGCAGCCGTGGGTCTCCAGATGATGGATATAAGCGTATTTGGCCTTTCGCTTGCGGTCGTTCGCCATGTGGATCAGGTCGTCAAAGCGTTGACTGTCAGCATCGCCTGCCACGAGGGCCTGGAATTGATCTTCGTGAAGCTTGATCAACTCACGAACCGCCTCGGCGAAGGTATCCAAAAGCTCCTTGGCCTGCTGGCAGTAGCCAATTCCCGTCACTGAGTACCCCGCTGTTTTCTCCTCCGCTGACCGTATCAGCAATCCGATTGCCAGGGACAATCGGATCGCAGCTACGCCTCTTCGATTAGAGTCCTATGCTATGGGAATGTTTCCCCTCCGTGACCGCCTTCGCCGTCGATTTGTTAAACTAAAGTTTCCCCATGAAAATCGGCGTGGTTGTTTTTCCCGGCAGCAATTGCGATCACGATGCCTGGTACGCCTTCTCCCATAATCTGGGCCAGCAGGCGGAGTTTCTTTGGCACGATACGCCTTCGGTCGGCCATGTGGACGCCGTGGTTTTGCCCGGTGGATTTGCTTACGGCGACTATCTGCGTTGCGGGGCGATCGCCAAGTTTTCTCCGGTCATGGCGGCGGTGAAGAAGTTTGCCGCCGAGGGTGGGCCGGTGCTCGGCATCTGCAATGGGTTTCAGATCCTGGTCGAGAGCGGGCTGTTGCCGGGAGCGCTGCTGCGGAATCGCGGACTGAAATTCGTCTGTCGCGAGGTGACGCTGCGCGTCGAGGCGTCGGGTCAGCTGCTAAAAATGCCTGTCGCGCATGGCGAGGGGTGTTATTTCGCCGACGAGAAAACGCTCGACATGCTGGAGGCGGAGAAGCGCGTTGTGCTGCGGTACGTCGATAACCCGAACGGATCGCTGCGGGATATCGCGGGGATTACGAATGAGGGGCGCAACGTGATGGGGATGATGCCGCATCCGGAACGGGCGTCCGATCCGCTGCTGGGGTCGACGGATGGACGGCTGATTCTGGAGTCGCTGGTAAACGAACACATGGTTAGCCGCCGATGAACGCCGATAAACGCGGATCGAAAACCAACAATTCTTATCAGCGTTCATCCGCGTTCATCAGCGGCCAAGAATATGAGCGATTTGACTGCTAGTGAGCTGGATAAGGTCCGCTCCATTCTCAAGCGCGAGCCCAACGAGACTGAGGTCGCGATTTTTACGGTGATGTGGAGCGAGCATTGCTCCTATAAGAGCTCGCGAATCCATCTCCGGAAGCTGCCGACCAAGAGCCCGCGAGTGCTGGTGGGGCCCGGCGAGAACGCAGGCATTATCGACATCGGCGACGGATGGGCCATCGCGTTCAAGATCGAATCGCACAATCATCCTAGTTTCATCGAGCCGTTTCAAGGCGCGGCGACCGGCGTCGGCGGGATTCTGCGCGACATCTTTACCATGGGCGCACGGCCCATTGCGGTGATGGATTCCTTGCGCTTCGGGCCTTTGAGTGAGGCTCGGAACCGGAGAATCTTGGAAGGAGTGGTCAGCGGGATTTCGCATTACGGGAATTGTTTCGGCGTGCCCACGGTCGGCGGCGAGACCGTTTTTGAATCCTGCTACAACGGGAATCCATTAGTAAACGTTTTTGCACTGGGAAGCTTCAAGCACGACGAGATTTTCTTCGGGCGCGCCACGGGGATTGGGAATCCGGTGATTTACGTCGGCGCAAAGACGGGGCGCGACGGGATTCATGGGGCGTCGATGGCGTCGTCGGAGTTCGATGAAGAATCGGCCGGAAAGCGTCCGAATGTGCAGGTGGGCGATCCGTTCATGGAGAAGCTGCTGCTCGAAGCCTGCCTCGAAGCGATGAAGACCGGGGCGATTGTCGGCATTCAGGACATGGGCGCCGCGGGGCTGACGTGTTCGACTTGCGAGATGGGGAGCCGCGCGGGCACCGGGGTCGAGATCGACCTGGCCTTGGTGCCACAGCGCGCCACGGGAATGACGCCTTACGAAATCATGCTGTCCGAATCGCAGGAGCGGATGCT